>CALBEF010000001.1 GCA_937927775.1 uncultured Anaerolineae bacterium
ATCCCACCAGCTTGTAGCCCCGGCCCCGCACGGTCAGCAGATAGGCCGGCTCCTGCGCCCCCGGCTCCAGCTTGGCCCGCAGCCGGCTGACCAGCTTCTCGATCCGCGCGTCGTCCACATCGTTCAGGTAGTTCTCGCCCCACACTTCGGTGACGATGGTGTATTTGTCCACGATCTTGTTCAGCCGGCCATACAACAGCAGCAACAGCTTGTACTCCAACTCGGTCAGTGGATCAACCATCCGGCCGTCCACGTACACGTCGCCGGCATCCACATCGACACGCACGCCCCGCTCGTGCTGATCGGCAGCCAGGGCGTGCCGCTTCACAAACGCCTGCCATACCACTCCCACGACCGGCGCCGAATCCAGCGTGCCCGGCGCATCCTCATCGTCAAGTGTTTCAGGCAACAAACCCTTCGCGCGAAGCTGGGCCAGCGCCCGGCTGTCCGCGCGGGCATGGCTGAACAGCGCCATCAGCGCCTCGCGTTCAGGCGGCGTGATCTGCGCCCACAGTTTGGCGCACTCCTGGTGAATGGTCGCATCCGCGTCGAAGGCGTGCGCGGCGACGGATTGCGCCTCGCGCTGGGCGCTTTGCGGCGCGCCGGCCGCCACGCGCTCGTAGATCTGCGTCACGCTCTTGAGCAGGCCGGGATGCCCGCCCGCCTGATGCGCCAGGAAGTCAAGCTCCTCCGGCGCCAGCGCCAGCCCATCTGTTTTGACAACCTCGCGGATCAAATCGCGCGACTCTGCCGCGCCCAGAAACCCGATCCAGCGCGTTTGCGCCGCGAACAACTCCACGAACTCGCTGGCTTCGTGGTCGGCCCGTATTTCGGGCAAGGGCCGGTCGGTGGCCGTCACGTAAGTCAATCGCTCGCGGAAACGGTCCTTGCTGGCGCGCAGATTCAGGAACACACGCCCGTCCAGCTTTTCAAACGGATCGTCAAATTCATCGAGCGCCAGCACAATCCGGCGAGCTGAGCCTTCACACAGGGCTGTCAAGGCATCGTTGAACGCCAGCGGGCTGCGCAAGGGCGTCGGCGGCTCGACAACTTGCTGGTAGAGCCAGTCCAGGCGGGGCAGTAGCCCGTCCTGTGCCCCGGCGCGACGCAAAGCCTCGATGGCGCTGCGCAACACAATCTCGTGCAGGGCGCGCTCGCTCCGCTCCGGCATCAGGTTGCAGTCGATATAAACGAACAACCAGCCGCTGTCGGACTCTTCCCAGATTGCCTCGCGCACCTCCGGCGCGCAGATCGCCCGCAGCAGGGTTGACTTGCCGGTGTTGCTCAGGCCGACGATGGAGGCGCACTCAGCAGCGCGCACGGCAGATAGCAATGATCGAATCTCGCGCTCACGGATCATGTGGTTTGCCTTTCGTAAATCCTCATGCAGGGCGCGTCAAATCTGCGCGGCTCTGCGGGAGGCACATGCCAGATGGATACAATTCTATGCGTGGTCAGGTTTTTGCTTACGGTTGCGCTGGTCGGTCTGATGACGTTGCTGTGCTTCCGCATTGTGCGCGGCATTGATCGCTTCGAGAAGGAGCCGGCGCGCTATCTCGTCGCCGCTTTTCTGTGGGGCGCGGCGCCGGCGGTGTTGCTGTCCCTTGTGTTTCAGTTGATCTTATCTGTTCCCGTCTCTCTGATTCTGGGCGAGGAATCGCTGGGCAGCGCGTTGTTCGGCGCGTCCATCGCCGCGCCGGTGACCGAAGAAATCCTGAAGGGCGTCGCGGTTGCCATCATCTACTTCACGCGCCGCCGCGAGTTCGACGGCTGGGTGGATGGGATTGTGTACGGCGCGGCGGCCGGCTTCGGCTTTGCTTTTGTCGAGAACGTGCTGTACCTGATGGGCACAAAGACGACCGAGGAATGGCTGACGCTGTTCTTCCTGCGCGTGATTGTGTTCGGGTTCATGCACGGCTTCTGGACGGCGCTCACCGGCATCGGCTTTGGTGTCGCGCGCAACGCCCGGTCGAGCGTGATGAAAGTGACGGCGATCCTGGCCGGCCTCGGCGCAGCCATCTTCTCGCACCTGTTGCACAACACCGCGCTGACGCTGGCCGAAGCGTCCGGCGGGGCCACCTTCCTGATCGCGCTGGTCAACTACGGCTCTCTGCTGGTGGGCTTGTTGATCGCCAGCGTCGCCGCGCTTTACTACGAACGGGGCGTGATGAAAACGTACCTGCTCGACGAAGTGCCGCTGGTGCTCACCCAGGAGCAGTACGCCTCACTGGTCGCCGCTCGTTCTGCCGCCGGGGCGCGGCTTGGGCTTGCGCCGGCCCGCCAGCGCGCGCTGGTTCAGGCTGCGGCGGAACTGGCCCAGAAAAAGCGCCAACTACTCAAACTGGGCGAGGCCGGCATGGCGAATCCCCACATTGATCGCCTGCGCCGGCAGATCATCGCGCTGCAAGAGCAGTCAGTGCTGAGCGATGAGTGGTGAGTGGTGAGTGCTGAGCGATGAGTTCGGAGTGACGAGTGCGACAGAGCGCGCGCTCTAAATCGTCAATCGTCAATCTCTCAATCGTCAATCCAAAATCTAAAATCCCAAATCCAAAATGGCGCGCCGCATGGCCTCACGGTCGTCCCACGGCGTCTCGGTTGTCCCGAAGCACATCGATTGCTCGTGCCCCTTGCCGCACGCCACCACGATGTCGCCGGCCCGGGCCAGCGCGCACGCCGTCCGAATCGCTTCGCCCCGATCCGGCGCGCGCAGCACCTGCGCGGATGGATTGTCGATGCCGGCGGCAATCTGAGCGATGATCTGATCCGGTGATTCACGGCGCGGATCTTCGGCCGTCAACACGATCACATCGGCATACTGGCCGGCGGCGTGTCCCATCAGCGGGCGCTTGGCAATGTCGCGCTCGCCGGCGCAGCCGAACACAACGATCAGCCGGCCCGCCGTCAGCGGGCGCAGCGTGCGCAACGCCTGTTCGAGCGCATTGGGCGTGTGGGCAAAATCGACGATGGCGCTGAAGGGCTGGCCCAGACTGATGCGCTCCATGCGGCCCGGCACGCCGGGCATGGCGGCGAGGCCGGCCTGAATCGCCTCGTCGGAGACATTCAGGGCCAGTGCGGCGCCAATGGCAGCCAGGATGTTCGACACATTGAATGCGCCGATCAGCGCGCTGTGAACCGTCAGTTCGCCGCGCGGCGTGCTGACTGTGACGCGCAAGCCGTCCGGCGCGTGTGTGACATGAGTTGCCCGCACGGTCGCGTCTGCTTCGGCGCGCGCGGAATAGATCAGTTGCCGCGCCGCCGGCAAAGCGCGCAAATAGTCAAACGAAAATGGGTCGTCGGCGTTCAGGATGCTGGCCGGCGTGACTTGACCTGTCCCCGCTGCGCGCCCCACCATCTCGAACAGCCGGCCTTTGGCGGCGCGGTACGCCTCGCGCGAGCCGTGCAAATCAAGGTGCTCGTGGGTGATGTTGGTGATGACGGCAATATCAAAGTCTACGCCGTCCACGCGGTGCTGCGCCAGCCCGTGCGAAGTCACTTCCAGCACGCAGTGGCTCATGCCCGCATTGCGCATCTGCGCCAGGTAACTTTGAACATCGTCGGCGTCCGGGGTGGTGGTGTGCAGACCGGTGTCGAGCGCGCGATCGCCGATGACAGCGTTGACGGTGCTGATGATGCCGGCCTTCAGGCCGGCGGCGCGCAGGATGTGATAGATCAGGTTCGAGGTAGTGGTCTTGCCGTCGGTGCCGGTGACGCCGACCACGATCAGGTCGCGCCCGGGGTAATCGTGCCAGGCGGCGCACAGATACGCGAAAGCCTGCCGGCCATTGGGTGTTACAAGGCAGGGTATGCGGTCTGCCTCGCCTGTTCGCCAGCGCGCGTCCTCGCACACAATCGCCGCCGCGCCGCGCGCAATCGCGTCGGGGATGAAGCGGTGCAGGTCGTTCTCCACGCCGCGATAGGCGACGAACAGCGCGCCGGGTGTGACCTTGCGGCTGTCTTTGGTGATGCCGGTGATGGCAACCCGCGCCGGGTCAACTGAAGCGTCAACGATCTGCGCGCCGGGCAGGGCCGCCATCAATTGCTGTAGTGTTCTGGTGCTCATGGATGTCGCGGCGATTGTATCAATGCGGCGAGCCTGTAGAGCCTGTAGGATAAGCCGCCGGCTTGTCTTGTTCGATGACGCGCAGCGCGATCGCGCCGGCCTGCGCGAAGCCTCTCGGATGCAGCCGTTCTGCCGTGTCGCGCGGCGTGTGCACGGTCCAGGTGGCCCGCCCAATCGCAATCAACGACACGGCGTCGAAGCCGGCTTCGGCAAACGGCACATGATCGTAGGAAAGCCCCACCATCGAGAAGGGCTTCAGGCGCAGCCCGCAGTCGCGCGCGGCTGCTTCAACCCATTGCGCCATGCGCCCGCCATTGCGCCGGTTCGATGGCGCGCCGGCCAGCCGCAAATCCGCATCCACGCCCACGCCGTCAAAGTTGAGGATATGCAATCCCGCTCCCTGCGCGTCGCGTCGCAGTGTGTCGATATGCCGGCGCACATAGGCCGTCGCTCCTGCCACGCCGATCTCCTCTGCGTCAGAAATCAGGAGGGTGAGGCGCAGCCGGCTTTGCCAGTCCCGTCGCTGCGCCAGCGTCTCGGCCAGATGCAACACGACGCCTGCCCCTGATGCGTTGTCGATGGCGCCGGGTGATGCGTTGCCCACGTCGAGAAACAACAACGGGATGCCGGCGAGGATTGCCAGCGTTGCCGAGCCGATTGCCAGCGCGCCGAGCGCCGGGGTTGCGGTCAGCGCATAAGCCACCGTCGCGGCAGCATACGCCAGGCCGCCTGCGATCGCCAGGGCAAAACAGGCCACCCGAACGGCAATCGGCAGGCGCTGGCTCTTGGAGTCGTAGTGCGCGACCAGCACAATGTGGGGCAGGGTTGGATCATCTGATGCGCCGGGCAGCGTGGCAACCAGATTTGTGGCAGTCAGCCGCCGGCCCAGGCGCAGACACAGACGCTGCCAACGACCGGGGCGCTCCGCCATGTCCAGTGATCGGCTTGCGCCGGCCTGCGCGGCGCGATTGAGCCGGGGCGCAGCGCCAATCAGCGCCACGATCCCGGCTGCCAATATTGCGGATGCCCAGGGCGACACAGCTCGCACAGCCAGCGAGGCCAGCGCCAGGAGCAGACAGGCCAACACCTCCCCGGCGATGAACACGTTGCAGGCGGTCGAGAACTCGAATGTCTCGCGCGCAACCCGATAGCCCCATTGCTCGAGCAGGGATGCAATCTCGACAGCCACGCGCTGGTTTTCGGGGCTGCCGGTTAGCCGGGGCCGGGCCAACCGGCGCGCATACGCCAGCGCAATGCGCGCATCAAATGCCATGCTGTTGCCAATCTTAATCCCCGCGCCAGACCTGCGCTTTGGAGCCTGTCCCGATGGAGACTGAACCTGTGTGGAAGATTTCTGGCCGCGCCCGCTTTGTCCACGCGGGGGCTGAATGCCGATAGAATGCGGGCCTAATGGATCAGGCCACGATCATCGTCACCCGGCTTGTGTTCGGGCTTGTCTTCAGCATCCTGATCGGCTGGCTGGCGTATCGACGCCGCTCGCTGTCGCGCAGCGGCATCGTCGGCGCCGTCATCACCGGCACGGCCATTTTCGGCCTGGGCGGTTTGTTGCCCGGCCTGTTGCTGATTGCATTCTTCGTGTCATCTTCGGCGCTCAGCCATTACCGGGCCGGCCGCAAACAAGACGTGGCCGAGAAGTTCGACAAATCCGCCCGGCGTGATCTGGGCCAGGCGCTGGCGAATGGCGGCATGGCGGCCATCGCCGCCGCGCTGAGCGGCGTGTGGCTGTGGTCGGCGCCGCACCCGCCGGCGCCGAGCAGCGCGCCGTGGATCTTGTTCGGGGCGCTGGTCGGCGCGCTGGCAACGGTAAACGCCGACACGTGGGCCACCGAGATCGGCGTGTTGAGCAAACACCCGCCCCGGCTGATCACACGACTGAGCCGCATCGTGGAACCGGGCACATCGGGGGGCGTCACACTGTTGGGCACATTGGCAGCCGTGGCCGGCGCCGCGTTTATCGGGGGCGCCGCATCGTTATTGTGCGCTGCGCTGTGGGATGTGGCCGGCCTGGTTGTGGGCCACAACGCTGCCCAGACATTCGCGCCGGCCTGGCGTCACGATCCCGGCGTGTGGCTGGCCAACATACCTGCGGGTATTGTGCCGGCCGGCTTTCCGCTCGCTGGTTTGTTGGCAATCACGCTGGCGGCCACGATTGCCGGCCTGATCGGCTCGCTGGCCGACAGTTTGCTCGGCGCAACCGTGCAGGGCATCTACTACGACCCATCGCGGCAGAAGGAGACTGAGAAGCCGGTTGGCCGGGACGGGATGCCCAACCCCCTCGCGCGCGGCTGGCGCTGGTTGAACAACGACTGGGTCAATTTCATCGCTTCGCTGGCCGGCGCTGCTGTGGCCGCCCTCATCGTCGCCCTGACCCATTGAGTCAATCGCCCAATGGCTCAATGACTCAATCACTCAATCACCCGATCACTCAATCACCTCTATGATTACCACTCCCGACTGGGTCCAGGACGCCATTTTCTATCAAATCTTCCCCGATCGCTTTGCGAAGTCGGCGCGGGTGGCAAAGCCGGCCAATCTGGAAGCGTGGGACGCGAAGCCGACCACCTACGGCTTCAAGGGGGGCGACCTGCTGGGTGTGGCGGAGCGGCTGGATTATCTGCAGGAGCTGGGCGTCGACGCGATCTACTTCACGCCGGTGTTCCAGTCGCCGGCCAACCACCGTTACCACACGCACGACTACTACCGCGTCGATCCGCTGCTGGGCGGCGATGCGGCCTTCCGCGAGTTGCTGGAGGCGGCGCACCGGCGCGGCATGCGCGTGGTCATCGACGGCGTGTTCAACCACACCGGCCGGGGCTTCTATCAGTTCAACCACATTCTGGAAAACGGCGCGGCGTCGCCCTACGTGGACTGGTTTTACATCAAAGGCTATCCTCTGCATGCGTATGAGGGCAAGCCGCTGAACTATGAGGCGTGGTGGGGGATTCCCGCGCTGCCGAAGCTCAACACCACAACGCCGGCGGTGCGCGAGTTTCTGTTTGGCGTTGCGGAGCATTGGATTCGCCGGGGCATCGACGGCTGGCGGCTCGACGTGCCCGGCGAGATCAATGACGACGCTTTCTGGCAGGAATTCCGCCGGCGCGTCAAAGCCATCAACCCGCACGCTTACATCGTGGGCGAAATCTGGCACGAAGCGCAACGCTGGCTGAAAGGCGATCAGTTCGACGCGGTGATGAACTACCAGTTCACGCGCGCCTGCGTTGGCTTCTTCGCGCGCCCCTGCGATGAGAATCTGGTTGCTGCCGCCGGCTACGCGCCGGCGCCCGCGCTCGACGCTTCCGGCTTCGCCTATGCCATCAACCATCTGCTTGGCCTGTACGATCCGGCCATCAACCGCGCGCAGTTGAACCTGCTCGATAGTCACGACACAGCGCGCTTCCTGTCGATGGCGCGCAATGACCGCGACGCGCTGAAACTGGCAACCCTGTTCCAGATGACCTATGTAGGGGCGCCATCGATCTACTACGGCGACGAGATTGGCGTCGCCGGCGGCAGGGACCCGGACTGTCGCAGGGCTTTTCCCTGGGACGCGCCCGACACATGGGATCACGACCTCCTGCGTTTCTTCAAGGCGTGCATTGCCCTGCGCCGGCGGTGTGAGGCGCTGCGCGCCGGCGAGTTCCAGTTTGTGTATGCGGTGGGGCAGGCCGTGGCTTTCTTGCGCAAGCTGGGCCGGCAACGGGTGATTGTGGCGCTGAATGCCGGCAACGCGCCGGTCAATCTCGACATCGTTATTCACGGCCATTACGATTTGCCGGATGGCGCGACGCTGGTGTGTGAGTTGAGCACGCAGCAGGCGAAGCTGCCCGTCACCGCCGCTAACGGTCTGCTGCGCGTTCACCTGGACAAGCGCGAGGGCGCGGTGTTCCAGGCGCTGTAGCACAGATGTTCTGGTTGTGTGTATAATCCGGCCCGCTCGACTCAGGGCGCGAATCGCGCATACAGCAAAGTAAAAATATGACGATCAGGGAACGCAATCAGGAACTGCGCATGGTCGCCGAACTGGCGGAAGTGCATCTGCCGGCTTCTCTGGCCGATGGAGATCTGTGCAAAGACATGTGCGCCGTCATCGCCATTACCCTGCGCCGCTTTGCGGCCGATGGCGAAAAGTCGGCCAACGCATGGGACAAGCGCGCCTATCACAGCAAAGCCGATCAACTGCGCCGTGACATCGCCTGGGCGCTGCCGGCAGCCCGGATCGCAGAGGCGCTCGCCTACAGTCCCCGCCAGTTCAGCGCCGCAGACCTGCAACGCCTGCGCGCGGCTCTGCCACCTGATCTGGACGCGGAACTGGGCGCGCGGCCCCGATTCAAGGATGTGCAGGCCCTGCGCGGCGCGGCGGCTGCCGCGCGCCAGACATTGCTCAAACGGCATTAGCCGGTCAGGATGGTAGAATATGTGCCCGTGAATTCAGACCGCGCGGAAACTCTGCGCCTTTGGGCGGAGCCGCGCACACTCAACAAAGCAGAGGTAATGCAGAATGGCTCTCAGCAAAGGTGAGAAGTCCGAGATCGTCGAAAAGTTCGCCCAGTCGCCCGGCGACACCGGCTCGTCGGAGGTGCAGGTCGCCATCCTGACGGCTCGCATCAATCAGCTCAACGAGCACATCAAGCAGCATAAGCACGACCAGAGCGCCCGGCACGGCATGCTGGCTTTGGTGGGCAAGCGCCGCGCGCATCTCAAATATTTGAGCGCCACGAATCCAGCGGCGTATCGCGCGCTGCTGGCAAAGCTGGGGCTGAGGAAGTAATCCAACGAACCGGCGCCCACAAGGCGCCGGTCGTCTTTTGGACGCCGCCGATAACGATGCCGGCGAGCTGCGTCAGGTATGATAAGGGTCGAAACTGGTTATAAGCGAGGTGATGCCCAATCGGTCTGAACTAGCAAAACGTCGGGCGGTATGACGGACGACGGAGGCTGTAGAGATTAGAGATTTGCCATTGACGCCTTCGCGGGAAGGCAGCTTCGCGTGAAGCGACAAGTCGATGTCAGTTCTCTAACCTCTATCCTCCCCCCGCAACCCGCCCACAATCGCAACCTGCCGTCCATGAGCGCGAAGGCGGATGGGCAGCGCTGTTTTCACGCACTTTCTTCGCGCGTGATTTTTATACGGAGCAACACAACCATGTCTAGTCAAGACATCACCATGATCGTTCCGGGCCAGAAGCCCGAGAACCACGTCTACACCGCGATGGTAGGCGACAAGCAGATCACTATTGAAACGGGCCGGCTGGCCAAATTCGCCGGCGGCGCAGTGACCGTGAAAATGGGCGAAACTGTGGCGCTGGCCACGGCAACCATGGCATCCCAGGTGCGCGCCGGCATCGATTTCTTTCCGCTCAGCGTCGAGTACGAGGAGCGCCTGTACGCCGCCGGACGCATTCCCGGCTCGTTCTTCCGCCGCGAGGGCCGGCCTGCGGAAGCCGGCATCCTGATCTGCCGTCTGGTGGACCGCCCCCTGCGGCCTCTCTTCCCGGAAGATCTGCGCAACGATGTGCAGGTCATTATCACGGCCCTGTCGCACGACCAGGTCAATGATATCGACGTGCTGGCCGTCAATGCCGCGTCTGCCGCGCTGATCATCTCAGACGTGCCGTTCACCACGCCGGTGGGCGCGGTGCGCGTCGGCCTGATCGGCGGCGAGCTGGTCTTCAACCCCACCATCCCTGAAATGGAATACAGCGACCTCGACCTGCGCATCGCCGGCACGAAAGACGCCATCGTGATGGTCGAATGCGGCGCCAATGAGGTGGACGAGGCAACCATGATCCGGGCGCTGCGCGCCGGGCACGAAGCCATCCAGGAGATCATCGCCGTCCAGGAAAAGATGCGCGCCGAGATCGGCAAGCCGAAGGCTGACTATCCCAGGTTTGGCAGGAACGAGGCGTTCAACCAGCAGGTGCGCACAGCAGTCGGCAGCCGGATCACCCAGGTCATCGACACCACAACCGAAAAGGCCGAGCGCAGCGCGTTCCTCGACACAATCGAAGGCGAAGTGCTGGCCCAGATGCAGGCGATCGGCGATGTGGACGCGGACGAACTGCACGCAGTTGTCAAGGATATGACGGCTGAGGCGGTTCGCAGCCGCATTTTGCGCGATGGGGTGCGGCCCGATGGTCGCACGCCGAAGCAGATCCGGCCCATCTGGTGCGAGGTCGGCGATCACCTGTCGCCCCGCGCGCACGGCGTGGGTCTGTTCACGCGCGGCGAGACGCAGGTGATGAGCGTGGTCACACTGGGCAGCAAGGGCGATGCGCAAAAGCTCGACGGACTGTTTCCGGTGGATGAAAAGCGCTACATGCACAACTACAACATGCCGCCATACTCCACCGGCGAGGCCAAGGTGCTGCGCGGAAGCAGCCGGCGCGAGGTCGGCCATGGCGCCCTGGCCGAGCGGGCGCTGATCGCCGTCATTCCCGATGAGGAGTCCTTCCCATACACCATCCGTGTGGTGAGCGAAGTCCTGTCGTCCAATGGCAGCACATCGATGGCCAGCGTGTGCGGCAGCACCCTGGCACTCATGGATGCGGGCGTTCCGATCAAAGCGCCGGTGGCCGGCATCGCCATGGGCCTGATCACCGGCGAGAACGGCCAGTACACCGTGCTCACCGACATCCAGGGCCTGGAAGACCACATCGGCGACATGGACTTCAAAGTGGCCGGCACCCGCGACGGCATCACTGCTTTGCAGATGGATATCAAGATCTCCGGCCTGTCGGCCCGGATTCTCGAAGAGGCGCTTGAGCAGGCCCGCGAGGCGCGCCTGGCCATTCTCGACCAGATTCTGCAGACGATTGCCGAACCGCGCGCGTCGGTGAAACCGCACGCCCCGCGCATGCTGGTGGTGCAGGTTGACCCCGAAAAGATCGGCACGGTCATCGGACCGAGCGGCAAGACGGTGCGCGGCATCCAGGAGCAGACCGGCGCCAGGATCGACATCGAGGACGATGGGCGCATCTTCATCTCGTCGGCAGACGGTCTGGCGGCCGAGCGCGCCCGTGAGATGGTGGAGTCGCTGACGACTCCGATCAAAGTCGGCAATATCTACACCGGCAAGGTCGTGCGCATCACCGACTTCGGCGCATTCATTGAGATTGCGCCCAAGACCGATGGCATGGTGCATGTGTCGCAACTGGCCGATCATCCGGTGCGCGCCGTGTCCGACGAGGTGTCGTTGGGCCAGGAAGTCACCGTCATGGTCATATCGGTCGATGATGGCGGCAAGATTCGTTTGAGCCGGCGGGCTGTGCTGGAGGGCATGACGGTCGAAGAGGCCATCGACGCCGACCGGCGCGGCGGCCCGCGCGGCGGCGATCGCGGCCCACGCCGTGACGCCGGCGATCGCGGCGGCCCGCGCGGAGACCGTGGCCCGCGTCGTGACGGCGGAGACCGTGGTGGCCCGCGCGGCGATCGCAGCCCGCGACGCGGCGGAGACCGCTGACCTTTTTGCGCCGAATGCCAGAATGCTGTCTCAAGACGCCCAGCGCTGTCAGTGCCGGGCGTCTTCATTTCTGCCGCGTCTGCTCTCTTGCGTTGCCACGAGGCGCGTCCCGGCCTGTCACTTTTGCGCCCCTGTCGCATCTGTTCACTTGTTGATTTGAGCGGCGCTTGCTGATGGTTTTCAAATGCGCCTGGGTTATAAACGACGAGTTGCGGTCCGCGTCGGGGTCGCAACAGCATAATAAATATCATGGAGGGTATCCAAATGTCTGACGTAACAACTGTCAATGGCCTGCCGCGCCTGAACGAGCCGGCCCCTGCGTTTGAAGCGGTGACGACGCATGGCACGATCCGTCTGTCTGACTACAAGGGAAGCTGGTTGATTCTCTTCTCGCATCCGGCCGACTTCACGCCGGTGTGCACCACCGAGTTCATGGCCTTTGCCGAGATCTACCCCGAATTGCAAAAGCGGGGCGTGGAACTGCTCGGCCTGAGCATCGACAGCGTGTACTCTCACATCGCCTGGGTGCGCAACGTCGAGGAGAAGACCGGCGTCCATATCCCGTTCCCCATCATCGCCGACCTGGATCGCAAGGTGGCTATGGCTTATGGCATGGTCATGCCGGGGGCCAGCTCCACAGAGACGGTGCGCTGCGTGTTCATCATCGACCCGGATGGCATTCTGCGCGCAATGCTGTATTACCCGCTCACCACCGGGCGCAACATGCAGGAAATCCTGCGCTTGATTGATGCGCTGCAAACGAGCGACAAGCATCACGTGGCGACGCCGGCCAACTGGCAGCCGGGCGACAAGGTGATCGTGCCGGCGCCTAAGACGGTGGAGATGGTCGAACAGAACCTCAAGGCCGGCTACGAGATGGTCGACTGGTACCTGGCGAAGAAGAGCGTGTAGGCGCTGCCATGGCGTGTATCAATCCTGATGGCACACTGGCGCCTTCAGCGCAGTCCATTCTCAAGGCGCTTGGCGGCGGCCCGGCGAAAGCCGAGGCGCTGGCTCACCAGGCCGGCCTGCCTCTTTTCCGCGTGCGCAGCAGCATGCGTGAACTGGTCGAGGCCGGTCTGGTGACTGAAGCCGACGGCGCGTATGCGCTGACCGATGCCGGGGGCGAACGCCTGAAAGCTTTCGCTGCGTAAACAGTTTTGCGAAGAACCGGACGGGACAAACAACAGCCCGGCGCTTGTGCGCCGGGCTGTTGTCATGCCGGGTCTGATTCTGGCTGGTTGTGAATGCGCTGCGATGGGTTTACCTGAGCGTAACCAGGTATGCGATCAGCGCGTCGAGATCGGCCTGGCTGATTGTCTCCTTGAAGTTCTGAATCATCAGGTTCGGCTGGCAGGGGCCGGTCGGACAATCCGGATAGATAAAGGCATTCGGATTCAGAATTGACTCACGGATGTACTCGATTGCCGTCTTTGCGGTTCCCTGGCTGGACTTGTAGGCGTCGGACGCGATAATCTTTGGCGCGTCGGAGTAAATTCGGGTCAGTTCCGGCCCAACCACACCGACAGCCTTATCAAATCCCTGGATGACATGGCAGGAGTTGCAGGTCTTCTCAACAAATACTTCCTTGCCGCGCGCAACCACGGCGGCCGGCGCGGGAGTTGGCTCTGCGGGCGGCGCGGCTGTTGGTGTTGGCGCAGGTTCTTCTCCGCCGCACCCGGCTATCGCAACTGCTCCCAGCACAGCACACACACCCAACTTAACGCGTATATTCATAACTCATAACTCCTTAGTCTTGGAAAAACTTAGCCAAAGGCAAGGCGGAATCCTAGTCCTGAACCCACTGCGCGTCAAGGATTCGGCGATTTTGACGCATCGATTCCAAAATCCAAAATCTAAAATAGCTGATAGGCTACCCAGCCGCCATCGACGCGCAGGGTCTCAGCCGTGATGTAGGAGGCCTCGTCGCCGGCCAGGAAGAACACGGCTTCGGCGATCTCTTCGGGGGTTCCCAGACGGCGCAGGGGTGTGCGACGTTCGAACACCTCCAGCGTGCCCTGGCCTTCTTCGACGGTGGCGCGCACCATCTCGGTCAGCACGACAGCCGGCGCGACGCCAACCACGCGCACGCCCCGCCCGGCCCATTCAACGCCCAGCGCCTCGGTCAGCGCGATGACGCCGGCTTTGGCCACGCTGTAGGCGGCGCGGTCGTGGTGATGCGCCATGCCCGTCACCGAGGCGATGTTCACAATTACCCCTGCGCCGCGCGCCAGCATGTGCCGGCCCGCCGCTTGCGCGCAGTAGAACGCGCCAGACAACATGACGGCGATGCTGTCATCCCAGTCTGAGCGCGGCAGGGTTTCCGCCGGCCCCAGGCGCGAAATGCCGGCGTTGTTAATCCACACGTCGATGTGGCCGCGCTGGTCGGCCAGCCTGTCCACCAGCGCCGCGCTCTGTTGCGGGTCGCGCACGTCCAGCGGCTCGAACTGGGCGGAGCGGCCTTCGGCGCGCAGGGCCTCGGCGGCGGCGCGGCCGGTAGTTTGATTCGCCTCTGCAATGACGACATGCGCGCCGGCTTGCGTGAAACGGCGCGCAAACGCCAGCCCAAGCCCCTGGCCGGCGCCGGTGATGACAACAACTCGGTTATCCATGTTTCTACTCCGGAAATCCAACCGCGTTCAGATTCGCCCACGGCACCCAGCCGCCGTCCACGCGCAGGTTCTCGCCCGTCACATAGCTGGCGCGGTCCGACGCGAGAAACAGCACGGCGCTGGCGACCTCCGACACTTCGGCCACCCGGCCCAATGGGGTGCGGTTGGAATACTGCGCCACGTTGGCCACGCCCTGCTTGATCGCCACGTCCATCATCTCGGTGCGCGTGACGCCCGGCGACACACAGTTCAGCCGGATGTTGTAGTGCGCCCACTCGGTCGCCAGCACTTCGGTCAGCACGATCACGCCGGCTTTGGCCGCGTTGTACGCCGAGCGCATCGGCCAGCCGCCCATCCCGCCGATCGAGGCGATGTTGACCACGCTGCCGCGCCGTTGCGGGATCATCGCTGCGCGCGCCACGGCCTGTGTCATGAAGAACACGCCGTTCAGCATCACGTCGATCTGGATGCGCCAGTCGGCTTCCGGCATATCCTCGCTCTTATGCAGGATGAACAGGCCGGCGTTGTTGACCAGCGTGTCGATCCGGCCATGCTCGGCCATCACCTGTTCGCACAGCAGCCGGCATGAATCCGGTTGCGTGACATCCAGCCCGATGGCCTGCGCGCGATAGCCCTGCGCCTTCAGCTTGTCGGCGGCTTCGCGCCCGCGATCTTCGACCAGCTCGCCAATCACAACCACGGCGCCTTCGCGGGCAAACGTCTCGGCAATCCCATAGCCGATGCCGCGCCCCGCGCCCGTCACAATGGCCACACGATCTTTGAGCAACATGGAATCTCCTTCTTGTTACGGATTGAGCCATTGGACAATTGAGTCATTTGGCGATTGGGTCATTGAGTCATTGTGCCAATCGCTCAATCGCTCAATGACTCAATCGCTCAATGACTCAATCTCTCAATGACTCAATCGCTCAATGACTCAATCGCTCAATGACTCAGTTCCCTGTGTTGTTTCAGCGCGCGATCGACGAATTCGCCAGCCAGGCCGGTGTAACGGCGCGGGTCGAGCAGGCGCTCGATCTCCGCCGCTGACAAATGGCGCGCCACGATCTCCTCTTCGGCCAGCGCCCGGCGAAAGTCAATGCCCTGATCCACCACGCGCATGGCGCAGTGGTACACCACGTCGTGCGCGGTTTGCCGGCCCACTTTCTCCGCCAGCGCCAGCATGACCGCCTCAGACAACCACAACCCGCGCGTCGCGTCGAGATTGGCGGCCATGCGATCGGGATGGACATGCAGCCCCTCAATCACCCGCAGGGTCAGCGCCAGCGCGCCGTCGGTCATGATGCACGCTTCGGGGATGAAGGCCCACTCGATATGCTCGCTGGTCCAGTCGCGCTCGTGCTCGTGAATCATGGCGTCCAGCCCCAGCGGCGCGGCGTTCATCACCATGCGCGCCAGGGCCAGCAGCGCCTCGCAGAGCATCGGGTTGCGCTTGTGCGGCATGGTGCTGCTGCCCACCTTGCCCGCGTTGAACGGCTCCTCGACCTCCCACACTTCGGTCTTTTGCAGCAGGATGACTTCATGGGCGATCTTGCCCAGCGTTGCCGCCACCAGGCCCAGCCAGCCGGCGAACTCGGCCATGCTGTCGCGGGCGGTGTGCCACGTGATGAGCGGAACGCCCAGGCCCAGGCGCGTCATCATGCGGCGCTGAATCTCGAAGCCGTGTTCGGCCACCGAGGCCAGCGTGCCGGCTGCCCCGGCGAACTGCCCCACCAGCAGGCGCGGCTTGAGTTGCGCCAGCCGATCCTTGTGGCGTATGACCTCGACCAGCCACTGCGCCGCCTTGAATCCAAATGTGATGGGCAGGGCGTGCTGGCCGTGGGTGCGGCCTGGCATGGGGGTGTCGCGGTATTGCGCCGCCATCTTTGCCAGCGCGTCGGCCAGCCGGCGCAGACGCGGCTCGAAGACGCCGATCGCATCCCTGACTTGCAGGACGCTGGCCGTGTCCATGATGTCCTGCGTCGTCGCGCCCCAGTGGATGAACTCGCCGGCCCCGCGCTCGCACACCGCGTCGAAGGCGCGGATCATCGGCACGATCGGATGCACCGTCTGGTCGATGCCGCGCTTGATGGCCGCTGTGTCGAGCAATTCCGCGCGACCTTTGCGCGCGATCTCGTCGGCGGCCCATTGCGGGAGCAGCCCCAGTTCGGCTTCTGCCTGCGCCAGCGCCACTTCTGTGTCCAGCCACTTTTGCAGCAGGCTCATGTCGCCGAATACGGCGCGCATGTCGTCTGTGCCGTACAGGTCCTTGAAGAAGATGGAGTCGATGAGCGTGGAAGGCATCAGCGCACCACCCTGACCAGCCGGCTGGCGATGATTTGTCCGTCTGATGTGATCAACGGGGCGTCCATCCGGCGCGCGGTAATGGCGATGATGCGGTCATGGTCGTTCGGAATAGCGGCAAATTCGTCAAACATCATCACATCGTCGAACTCCAGCGGGACAACAACGAACTGTGTAGTGGTCTGTATATCGCGCATGAGCTGCCCAAAGTCAAACCGGCGGCCTTCCGCATGGTTGACCATCCACAATTCGCACAAGACGATCGTCGGCACGTAGATGATGGCCTGTCCTCGATCAGCCTCTTCGAACGCGCGCAGCGCCGCCTTTGACAGACGTTTGCGCTGATTGGTCAGATAGCGATACAGGGAGTGCGTGTCTGTGGTGTAGGCATTCATGCTGGCACTCTCACTAATCTTCCGGCGGGTCTTCGCGCAGCCGGGCAAGCAGCTTCTTTCGCCGCTCCTGCGACCATCGGTCGCGCATCGCCCTGAACTCCTCGTCGCTGATCTCGCGCCCCTGAATGACACCCCTCAGGCTGCGCAGGGATCGCTTCGGCGCATGTTTGGGCGAAGGCGGCAGCGGCGCATCGGCGCGCGGCATTTGGGCCGCCAGTCGCGCCGCCAGCCGGACGGCCTGCGAAAACGTGTCCAGCCCGTAGCGGCGCTGCACTGTCTCGATCGCCTTGATGTCCTGCTCGTCAAACAGGATGTGCCGTTGGATCATCGCCATGTCAAACATTATACATGGCATGTATAAGGTTATGCGGGATTCGGCTTGATCCCGTTCACGATCCGCCCGTTGTCGATGCCGCTCAGAAAGTCCACCGCATTTTGCGCAGTCCAACGGCGCATGCGGATCAGCGAATCCGGCGAGTAGAACGCCATGTGCATCGTGAGGATGACGTTGGGGCACTGGCGGATGGGCGCGTCCATCGGCAGCGGCTCCACCTCGTGCACGTCGAGGCCGGCGCCGGCCAGCCGCCCTTGCATCAGCGCGTCGGCCAGATCCTGCTGAACCACCACCGGCCCGCGCGCAGTGTTCACCAGGATGGCGTCTTTCTTCATCAGGGCCAGCTTGCTCGCGTCGATCATGCGCCGCGTCAGCGGTGTGAGCGGCACGTGCAGGCTGAGCACATCTGCCTGTGGCAGCAACTCCTCCAGGCTGCTGGTGAAGGTGACCTCCAGCCCCGGCAGCGGCACGGGGTTGATGTCGTAGGCCATGACGCGCATCCCCAGCCCGGCTGCGCGTTTGGCTGTCGCCTTGCCGATGCGCCCGAAGCCGACGATGCCGAAGGTCTTGCCGGTGAGGGTGCGGAAGCCGGAGAAGCTGGAGCGCCACTCGCCGCGTCGCAGTTCGTCGTTGTTGCGCACGATGTTGCGCGACACGCCGAACATCAGCGCGATGGCGTGTTCGGCCACTTCGTCCAGGCAGTAATCCGGCACGTTCATCACGGCGATGCCGCGCCGGGCGGCGGCTGCGATGTCCACGTTGTCGTAGCCGACGCCGTAGCGCGCCACCACTTTGCAGTCCGGCCAGCCGGCCAGGATCTCGTCGGTCACGTTGATCCATTCGACCAGAACGCCGGCCGCGCCCTGGCCGGCTGCGATGATGGCTTCGGGGGTCTGGGCGTTGTGCCAGCGGCACTCAAACCCGCGCGCGGTGATGACCGGTCGCTCGACATCGTCGTTGCCAAAGTCGCTTTGCACGATCGAGATGAGGGTGTTCATGGGGCGTAGGATGCCACAGAAAAAGACCTCGCGGGTCTCAAAACACTGCGAGATCTTGAGGCAGCCCTATTCGTACTGCGCCACGACTTCGCACTCGGCCTGTAATGCCGTCGGCAACGACACACACTCAAGCGCCGCGTCGAACGGCGCCGGCTCGCCGTTGATGGTTGCGCGCTGGATGGGCTGGCCGGCCGGGTGGCGCAGCCGCAGCTTGATCTCGCGCGGCAGCCGGCGCAGATTCAACCGGACTTGCGCGCGCAATTCACCCTGCGCCGCCAGACGCGAGGTCACGCTGAAGCTGACAGGGCCGAAGAAGGTTGGCATGTCCGTCACCCCGAACGACTCGCCATCGGCATGCCATGCGCGCGGCGCGCCTTTGTTCAGCCACAGTGTCCATTGCCCCAGGTCGCCACAGGTCGAATCGGGCGGCTGCTCGGTCACAAGATGATGCCGCAGCCAGGTGATGACGCGCGCTTCGTCGGACGGCTTGTAGAACGGCCCGGCGCCCAGCCCCGGCTCGCTCATCCACTCGGTCAGCACGCGCATGTCGCGGTACAGCCCGTACACCAGGTTGTTGTAGAAGTTGCGCACGGCGTGCTTGACCTGATCGCGCCGCAGGTAGGTCAGATCGATGCTCATCAGATTCGGCTGAGAGGTGACGCCGCCCAGGCTGAACCAGTCGTCGTCCACGTTGATGCCGAAGCCGTACTCGCGGTTGATGAAGCCGTTGTCTTCCAGGTCTTGCAGAATCCAGGTTACTTCCGGCGCGTCATCGTCGAACAGGCCGCCGTCCCACAGGTGGATCGCGCCATAGGCCACCTCACGAATCCAGCCGAACTCGCGTCCGCGCAACTCGGCGCGGGCCGGCACATGCGGCACGGCCACGCCGTTGAGCAGCCTCACCACCGGCGACGCAACGCGCGCCTCGCGCACTGCAGCCAGAATGTCGGCGCGATATGCCTGGGCGGCTTCGCGCAGCCGATCCGCCTGCGGGTGATTGATCTCGGCCAGCGCGTCGGCGGCCATTTTCATCCCGCCATAAGCGTGCGCGTTGACGGCAAACCAGTAGCGCCATTCGGGGTTGTCTTCCAGATGGCCGGGCGGCAACAGGCCGCGCGTGCGCGCGTCGCGGTTGGCGGTTGCGGCCCGCTCGCGGATGATGAAGTCGCACGCGGCGACGATGCTGGGCGCGACCCTGTGCAGCCAGTCCTGATCGCCGGTGATGCGGTAATGAAACAGGATGCCCTCGAGGATCGTGCCGTGATCGAGGTTGTAGTAGAAGTGGCTCGGCTTCACGCGCCCCTGATCGAAGTCGATGGCCTGCAACGCGCCGTCGGCAGACCGGAAATCGCCATCCGGCTTGACGGTGCCCTGAACGGCCAGCAGCGATTCGAGATAGTCGCGGGCGCGATCGTGGTGTCCCCAGCAATCCAGCCCGACCGTCTGCCAGGCCGCCTCGTTGCCGCACGCGCCGTACCAGAACGTGCCGGGTGGAACGACGATGTGGCGGGTGACCGGGTCGCGTGTGGCGCTGATCCAGATGTGGGCCGGCACGGCGCGGGTGAAATCCTCCAGGTCGCGCTCTGCGGCCGGCAACTGCAAGCCGGCCCCGCGCGCGATCTGGCTGCGCCAGAAGTCGGCGACCTGTGTCTGCGCTTGTCGCAGATCGAGCGCGTCCACGCGCTGCCACTCTGAAGGGGCGTTGTAAGAGATGAACGGGATGCGGATGTCGAGCGCGACCGATTCGCCCGGCTGCAACCAGCGCTCGAAAAGGATGGCGTTGTGAAAAGTCGCCGACGCCCCGCCGAGCGCGCAGGGGATCAGGGCGGCGCCTTCATCCCCGGCCCTGCTCTTGCCAGGAGAGAGGAGGACAGAGGCGCGCAGCACCGGCGCGTCGTAGGGGATCAGTTTCATCATGGCCGGCGAGTACTGCGCCGGTCGTATGGAACCGCGCGCCAGCACATGCCCATCCGCATCCAGCGTCAGGTGCTCATCGGGCGACACCTGCAACCACACACATGCCCGGCGCGGCGCGGTCGTGATGTTGCGCGCCGTGAGGCGCATCATCAACACGCTGTCGGCTGTTGAGGGATCGACCGCGTCGTCCACAGCCGCGACAAACGCTGCCTGCTCGTAAGCGATGTCGCGGTCCTGCCAGGCGGTATGCACGATGGGCAGATAGCCCTCCTCACGCCACTGTCGCTGCGCGCCGTTGCGCTCGCGGAAATCGGGCGGGTCGCCCGTGCCGACGCGCCAGTGGATGTCGCGGCCGGGCCAGCGCAGGCGTTCGAGGATGCGATTGTTGAGTTTGGCCAGTCCCTTGCCGGTGAAGACCTCGCCGTTGTAGCGCAACGCGAACTTCTGCTGGTTTGCTTCCAGACTGAGCACGGCGTAAAAGCCGTAGGGTGGGTGGCGCGCGATGTCGAGTTCCGGGATCTCAGCTTTGGCGCGCGTGTAGGTCTGCTCCGGCGCTTGTGCGACCCGCTCGTAGATCGGCTGGCGCAGCGCCGCTTCACACTGCGCGCGATATTGGTCGAACGGCGCATCGTTCGCAGTATCGGTGATGTAGACGTCGAGGTCGCGTATCCACAGGGGGCCGGCGCGCAGATCGGACAGATTGATGGTGAAACCGTCGCCGCCTGTCTCGGTTTCGTCAGAGGCAGGGAGACGGAACGTGAGCAGGGTGCAATTTGTGGAGCCGGGGAGCGCGTCGGTGGCTGTGCCGGTGACGCGCAGGCCGGCGGCGCCGGGCAGTGCCTCAACGCGCTGCACAGTGCCGTTGTACGCCGTGACGGTGTATGGCCTGGCGCCGCTCTGTCCGACGCGCCGGGCAAGGATGTCAAAGGGAACCTCGCGCGCGTCGGAGTAGACGAACACTCCCGGAGTCTTTAAGACTCCGGGAGTGTCAACTGTTACACAAAGTTTCAATGTGCGGCGATAGCGCGCCAGGTAGGCCGGGCGCTGTTCCAGGTCGGGCACATCCGGCAATTCGAGTGTGTCGAGCGGGTCGAAGTCAAATACCAGCGTGTTGCCCTGCGCCGTGCAGGCTGAGCGCGGTTCGATCCACCGGCCATGAAAAGGATCATCCTGGCCGATCCAGCCCCGGCGTGTGCCGTCGAGCGATTCGGGGTCCACCTGCGGCCAGTTGCGCTGCCAGTATTCGACGCGCACGGCAGCCGGATCTGGCGGGGGGCCGGTGAACGCGATCACGACACGCCGGATGTCGCGTGGCTCCTCCCACTCGAGGATTTGGGATTCCTGATTTTGGATTGCGGATTGATCCGCGCTACGAAGCTGAGCAAAGGGCGCAAGGTTGAGAAGCGTCTGCATGGTGTTGTCGCAGGGTCAGGGGGCAGGAGTCAGGAGTCAGGATACGCAATACGCAACACGCAATCCCAAATCCAAAATCCAAAATCGATATTACCCTTTGAGGCCGGTGGTGACGATGCCCTGAACGATGTAACGCTGGGCGATAAAGTACAGGATGATGCACGGCGCCACAAACATGGTCGCCGCCGCCATCTGGTAGGACAACTCGCCGCCGCCCCGGAAGCTGCGCAGGTAGTTCACACCCAGGGCCAGGGTGTACAGATTGGTGTCGCTGAGGTAGATCAACGGCCCCATGAAGTCGTTCCAACTGCCCATGAAGGAGAAGATGCCGATGGTGGCGAGGGCCGGCTTGGCCAGCGGCAGGATGATCTGCCAGTAGATGCGAAACTCATGCGCGCCGTCCACCTTGGCCGCCTCGTCCAGCTCCAGGTTGATCGTCAGGAAGAACTGGCGCAGCAGGAAGACAGAGAAAGCCGGCCCGAAAAACGCGCCGGCGGTGAGCGGGGCGTAGCTGTTAGTCAGGCCAAGTGTCCGCCAGATGACGAACTGCGGAATCATGGTCACGACGCCGGGCAGCATCATGGTGGACAGCAACACCAGGAACAGGAGGTTGCGGCCGGGGAATCGCAGGCGCGCAAACGCGAACGCTACCAGCGAGGCTGATAGCAGCTCGCCGGTGACAGCGAGCGCGCTGACGAGCGTGCTATTGAAAAAGTAGCGCGCGAACGGGATCATCCGAAAGACCTGCGGGTAGTTATCGAGCACAATCTGGCTGGGGAAGAACTCCGGCGGGAACCTCATGCCGGAGCCGATCGGCTTGACCGACGACGACACCGTCCACAACAGCGGCAGGATGAAGAGCACGCTGAAGCCGATCAGCAGGGCATACACGAAGACGACGCGCAGCGCGTCGCGCGCGACGCGCTGCGGCGAGTGTGTGGTCTGGTAGATCGAGCGGGACTGCGATTGTGTCACGGCCGACATGTCAGCGTTCCCTCCCCGCGCTCTCGTAGTACACCCACAGGCTGGATGTGCGCAGCAAAATCAACGTGAAGAAGAGAATGATGAGGAACAACACCCAGGCGAGCGCGGACGCATAGCCCATCTCGAACCAGTTGAAGGCGTTGCGGTACAAGTACAGCAAATAGAAGAGCGTGGCATAGCCCGGCCCGCCGCCGGTCATCAGGTAGGAGATGGTGAAGGTCTGGAAGGTGCCGATGACGCCGGTGATGACCGAGAACATGATCACCGGCGAGATAAGCGGGATGGTGATATGCCAGAACTTGCGGAACCCGCCGGCGCCGTCCAGCTCCGCCGCTTCGTACAACGATTGCGGCACGCCCTGCAACGCAGCCAGGAAGATGACCGCGCCGCTGCCGGCGCCCCACAGGCTCATCAGCACCAGCGTCCACAGCACCACGTTTGGGTCGCCCAGCCAATTCGGCCCCTGGATGCCCACGCGGCTGAGGATAAAGTTGACGATGCCCAGCCGGTGGTTGAACAGCCAGCTAAACACGATCGCCACGGCTACGCCGGAGATCAGCGAAGGCATATAAAAGATGGTGCGGAACGCTCGGATGCCGGCTACTTTCTGATTCAGTAACAGCGCGACCAACAGGGAGGTGACCGTGCCCAGCGGCACGGCCAGCAGCGTGTAGGTGCCGGTCACCTGCAGGGCAATGCCCACGAAGGGATCGGTCAGCATGCGCTCGTAGTTTGCCAGCCCCAGCCATTGCGGCGCCTGCACAAGTGTGTATTTGGTCAGGCTGAAGTAGAACGACAGAAGAATCGGCCCGACGAGGAAGAGCAGCAGCCCAAACAGCCACGGGCTGATAAAGATGTAGGCGACGATGGCTTCCCGGCGGCTCTGGGTCATCCACGGCCGGCGATGGGGTGTTGCGCCAGCCCCCAATCTGGACTCCAGACTTGCCATGGCACTCCTGATTTTCAACTGCGGGTTTTAGACTTTGGATTTTGGATTTTGGATTTTGGACTGGCGGGAAACAGCGACTCGTGCCGCCATCCAAAATCCAAAACCGTCAATCCGCAATCAGCAATTGTCAATTCATCTGCGCGCCAATTCCGCATCCACCAGCGGCGTGGCGGCTTGCATCGCTTCCAGGGCCGTCTTCTGGCCGTTCATCACCAGGTCGATCTCGGCCTGGATCATGCCCTGGATTTTGTCGAACTTCTCGCCGGCGCCGGGGATGCGGATGACATCCGGCTGGGTGACCAGTTTGCGCAACGGCTCATAGCCCAGCTCCTTGTGCAACGGCACGTCGAAGAAGCGGTCGATCATGGAGCGCAACGACGGGATGTAGGGCACCAGCGGCTCGATCACGCTGTCGAGCACAAACTCGCGGATGTACTCCCAGGCCGCGTTCTTCACTTTGGACGGCGGCGAGATCGACCAGCACGCGGTGTGCATGTACCACACGCGGTTGCCGTTGTTGGCTTTGGGCGTCAGCACAGCCTTCCAGTCAAACGCGCTGATGTTCTTGAACTCGCCGACGTTCCAGTAGTTGCCCAGGTACATGGACAATGTGCCGGCTTTGAACGCTTCCTCATTGCTTTGCAGCACCTGCATCGCCGACGAGCCGGGCGCCACCTTGTGTTTCGTCACCAGATCGGCCCAGTATTGCAGCGCCTCAACGGTCTTCGGGTCGGTCAGGGTGGACTTGCTGCTGTCCGGCGTGAACCAGTCGCCGCCGTTCGACCATACGGTGTACAGGTGATTGACGAACCAGTTGCCGAACGAAAAGCCCCACTGCTCCGGGATGCCGTCGCCATCGGCATCCAGCGTCAGCGATTTGGCTGCGTTGAGCACATCATCCCACTTCCAGTCGGGGCTGGGCAGATCGACGCCGGCTTTGGCGAAGTGATCGGGGTTGTAGTACAGCGACACCGGGCCGGGCATGAAGCCGATCAACATGGCGTGAATCTTGTCCTGCCATGAGCCGGCGGTAATGGCAGCCGGCACGATGTCATCGCGTTTGATCTTCGGATCGCCAGCGATGAACGGCTCCAGATCAAGCAGCGCGCCGTTGGCGGCGTAGGGCTGCACGTAGCCTTCCCACATATCGAACAGATCGGGCGGAGTGCCGGCAGCGATCAGGGTCTGAAGTTTCTCGAAATAGCCTGTGCCGGGCGGCGGCACTTCCTGGATGATCTTTACACCGGGGTATTTCTGCTCGAACTCGGTGTTCCATTTGGCGCGCAGGTCGATTTCATCCTGGCCGGAGCAGCACAGCAGGATCTTCATCTCGCCCTGCTCATACTGGGTTGGGCCGGCTGCCGGCGCTTGCGCAGCGGGGGCAGTCGGCGCAGGTTGCGCGGGCGCGCACGCGGCCAGCATTCCGCCGGCTGCGCCCAGGCCGGCCAGTTTCAAAATCTGTCGGCGTGTCACTCGTTGTCCAGACATGGTCCCTTAAATCCTCCTCGATCAGGTATGCTTAAACACGAACAAAACAAGCTTGCGATCTGAAAGAAAGATGGGATCGGTGAGTGAGCAATGCGACGGGTTACTCACAGCTTCTCGTCAATTGTCACCTCCTTAACTTCACCGGCGCCCTTTGTTTCTCCAACTGCTTTGCGCGCGGCGCAACACCTGAAGCGCGCCGGAAATCTGTCAGGGACGCAGATTCAGTTCGATCATCTCCGATCCGAATTCACCGATGCTGACCATCACCCCGTCATTTGCGAGCGATGCGCCGCTGCTTTGGATTGTAACTCGCGCGTCGGCCAGGCGGACATCGTATATGCCGTCGGCCTTCAGGCCGCGCGGACGAATTGTTTTGCCGGCCGGCCCGCCCTGCGCGCGATACACCATCACCACGCTGCGGGTCTGATCCGGCGACACCGCCTGAATGGCGTCCCATCCCCAGCCCTTGCCCTCCAGGTTGTTGCGCGGCGGGATCAGGTGAATGATTTTGGCGTCTCTTATCAGCGGCCGCAGTCGCTTGTACTCGGCGATCGCGGCGCGCGTCTGGGTCATCTGTTCTTCATTCCACTCGGTGACCCGCTGCATCAGGATCAGCGGCCCGCCGAAAATGGCGCTGCGCAGGGTGTACGGCGTCGGGTCGTCCTGCATGTAGCGCACGCTGTAGCGCGGCGAGAAGGGGTAAGAGGCGCCGTACACGCCCTGGCGCGTCGCGTAGGTGGCGATGTTGTCCACGGTGATGGTGGTGTGATACAGCCGGGCCATTTTGTAAGTCAACATGCAACCGCCATCCTCGCAGTTCTCCCACACCACATGCGGGCGCAGCCGGCGCACCGTCTCGATCACCCGGTCGATGCCTTCGACCGAGTTGGTGTAGTTGTGATCGTCTGTCGGGCAGGCGGAAGTCCCGTCGTGGCAGGCTTTGACCATGTCCTCGCCGTCCTGCACGAAATAGTCCACGTGATAGTCGTCGATGAGGCGCACGATCTCGCCGATCAGCCACTCCCGGCACGGCGGATGGCCCAGACACAAGGGCGCGGCGCCGAAGTAGTCCTCGTGGCGGTGGATCAGCCAGTCGGGATGCTGCTGCGCCACCGGCGCGTTGACGTTGGCCTGCGCCAGCGGGATGTGCAGGCCGAAGCGCATCCCCAGCGCGTGCGCGCGGTCGGCTAATGGCTTGAGGCCGCGCGGGAACTTTTCGGGGTGCGCGCGCCACTCGCCGATCTGCGCCGCCCAGCCCAGGTCCATGACCACCACTTCGACGCCCAGTTGCGCGCACCGCTCAATGGCGGCCAGTTGCTGTGTCTCGTTGATCTCCTGACCGTAGCCCCATGAGTTGTACTGCGCCCAGGGATGGCGCTCGTCCGGGGCCGGCGGATGTACATGCGCCTCGGCAAAGCGCTGGGTGACGTGGCCGGCCTCGTCCCAGTCGCCCTCGAACACGCCGATGAAAAACGCCGGGACCTCGAACGAGTCTCCCGGTTCGACGCGGTGATGGAGATCGTCGATCGCGCTGACGAAGTGAGCGGCGTCGGACGACGCCCAGGCGCGCAGCCGGCTCTTGCCGTTGAACTCGATGCCGCACACGATGCCATAGCCGGCGTGCGGGGCGATGTCGTCTGAGCGCATCGAATGCCAGTCGCTCTCGCCATCGCGCGCCGCAAACCAGGCGCAACTGCTGGGGCCGCTGTAGCTTGACGGGAACGATCCCATGCGAATCTCCGTGGCCGCCCGGCCCGGGATCAGCGGCGCGTCGTATTGGCTGAAGAAATCGTTGCGGTAGACCCAACTGAACTGGTTGACGTGAAACAGGTTCTGGCCGGGCGGCATCGTCAGGTTCAGAATTTCCGCCTCCGTCACGGTCAGCGCGGCCTCGCCGCAATTGTTGATGCTGCCCCAGGTTCGCACAAAGGGGAAATCCGGCCAGATCTGAAAACAGCGCGTCAGCCGCGCGCCATCGCGCTCGGCCTGGCAACGCAGCATCGTAGAACCATCCGGCTGCAACTCGTGTGTCGCCTGGACATTGCGCCACAGCACGGGTTGCCCGTCGATGCGCAGGCGCGGCGCATGAGAGGGCTGGATGGCCGGCCGGTCTCGCGCACGGTCCACAACCTGCCACCACAACCGGCCTTCGACCTCGCGCACCGAACAGATGATGCTGTCGTTGCCGATGCGCCAGGCCGCGGACTGCGCATCGAAATCGCTCTGAGCCGAGGTCATGGATAACACCTCCTGGTGATCGCACACGTAATCGCGCGCGCTGTTTTGCGGCGCCGCCGGGTCCGCGCTGGATTATAGAGGACGAATGGTGGACGATGCGCCTATGCGCCTTTTGTCCCTTGAGATATTGTCTGGCGCTCGACGAACCGATCAATCAGGCGTCTGCTTGTCGCCTGGGACGAGCGCTGCCTCCTGCACCTTGTCACGGGCAACCTTAAAATTCAGATGCGTTTGTCCTGCGGGTTTGTCGAAGACGACATCTCTTGCGGCCTCCCGCAGGTTCAGACACACAACCTGCGCGAGGGTGGCAAAACAAAAGGCAGCCGGCGAAACGGCTGCCTTGCACAGGCGAATTGTCAACAGGATATGGGTCGCAGGTTACTTCATCGCAGCCGCGAATCGAGCGGCCACATCATCCCAGTTGATGACGTTCCAGATTGCGCCCAGGTAATCGGCGCGGCGGTTTTGATACTTCAGGTAATAGGCGTGCTCCCACACGTCTACGCCGAGAATGGCCGTGCCTTCCACGCCGGCGATGTCCCTGCCCATGATCGGGTTGTCCTGATTTGCTGTGGACACCACGGCCAGCTTCTTGTCTTTGCCCACGATCAGCCACGCCCAGCCGGAGCCGAAGCGCCCCAGGCCGGCTTTGTTGAACGTGTCCTTGAAGCCGTCGAGCGAGCCGAATGTGCTGTTGATGGCGTCGAGCAACTGACCGCCGGGGCTGCCGCCGCCCGGCTTGAGCTGCTGCCAGAACATGGTGTGGTTGTAGTGGCCGCCGCCGTTGTTGCGCACAGCCGTGCGAATTGCTTCCGGCACGCTGCTCAACGAGGCCAGCAACTCATCGATCGACTTGTCCTGCAGGTCGGCATGGTTGGCCAGGGCGTTGTTCAGGTTGGTGACGTAAGCGCCGTGGTGCTTGCCATGATGGATCTCCATGGTCATCGTGTCGATGTAGGGTTCCAGAGCGTTCGTCGCGTAGGGTAGTGGGGCCAGTTGATGCGCCATTAGATCTCTCCTTGGATTGAATCAGTTATTATTGACGACACAGGATTTAACCCATTCAGCGTACAAACATTTGCTGAGGACAGGGTGAATCAGAGATTGGAGTTTTGTGAAACCTGCTGGTGACGCCTTGCCCGTGACGCCGCCCATCCCGGCTGCTAAATCTTTGCCGGGCGTCAGGAGCGGCGCTGCGCCGCGCCTGGCGCCTGTGGTGGGGCTGGCGTGCGGCGTTGTGGCTGTATCGACCGCCTCGTTGTTGATCCGCTTTGCGCAGCAGGCTGGCGCGAACTCGCTGGCGATTGCCGCGCTCCGGCTCAGCATGGCTGCGCTGGTCGTCGCCCCGCTCGCCTGGCTGCGCTGCCGCGACGAGTTGAAACGCCTGTCGCGGCTCGATCTGCTGGTGGGCCTGGCGAGCGGCGCGTTCCTCGGCCTCCATTTCGCCACCTGGATCAGCTCGCTGCAATACACCAGCGTGGCGAGTTCGGTCGTGCTGGTCACGCTCTCGCCGATCTTCGTGGCGATCGGCTCGCTGGTATTTCTGAAGGAGCGTCTGCCGTGGCCGGCAATCGCCGGTATGGGCATTGCGGTGGCGGGCGGCATCGTCATTGCGCTGGGCGATCGCGCAGCCGGCGGGATGGCCGGCGCGAATCCTGCGCTGGGCAATGCGCTGGCGGTGGCCGGCGCCCTGAGCATCGCTCCGCACTTTCTGATTGGCCGGCGCCTGCGCATGCGCCTGTCGCTGCTGGCGTATATCAGCGTGGTCTACAGCGCAGCCGCGCTGGTCTTGCTTGTGGCCGTCGCTGTGTTGCGCGTGCCGCTGATGGGCTTCGATCCACAAGCCTATGTGTGGGTAGTTCTGCTGGCGCTCGTGCCGCAGTTGATCGGGCACACCTCGTTCAACTGGGCGCTGGGTTACCTGCCGGCCACCTATGCCACGATTCCCGTGCTGGGTGAGCCGATCGGCTCCACGCTGCTGGCTGTGGCCGTGCTGGATGAGCCGTTGACGCCGGCGGGCGCGCTGGGCGGGGCGCTGGTGCTCGGCGGTATCGCGCTGATGGCGATCGCGCGAGCGCGTCGCGGCGCCAATACCCCCCTATGATTGCCGCGTTGCATCCGTCTGTAAAACGCGCTTATTCCCCGCTCTGGATCGTGACGGCTGTCACGCTGGCCGGCTTTGCCCTGCGTATGATTCATCTGGCCGACGTGCCGCCGCGCTGGGATGAGGGCTGGTCGGTGGCGCATGCGGGGCTGCCAATCGATGCGTTGCTGGTGATTACGGCTGCTGATGTGCATCCGCCGTTGTACTACCTGTTGCTGGGGGTCTGGCAAAGTGTGTTCGGTGTCAGTCTGCTCGGCGCGCGCTATCTCTCGGTATTGATGAGTCTGCCGGCCATTCCGCTGGCCTATGTGACGGGGCGGGTGTTGCTGAAGTCGCCGCGCGCCGGCATATTTGCGGCTGCGCTGACAGCATGGTTGCCGTTGCTGGTGTATTACGGCGCGGTGATTCGCATGTATGCGCTGGCGCCGTCGTTCGTGCTGCTGGCAACCTGGGCCGCATGGCGACTGGCTACGGACAGCCGGCTGGCTACGCATGTTCAACGCAAGCATGTCCTGGCGTTTGTCCTGGGCGCAGCCGGGGCGATGCTCACGCTGTACCATGCGGCGTGGGCGCTGGCGGCGCTGGGTATCTGCGCCACGCTGATGGCGCTGCGGCCTCGCGGCGGCATGGAGGTTCGCTCAGCCTGGGCGCGTGTCCGCCCGCTGTGGTCGGCCATCGCTCTGTCGGCGCTGGTCTTCGCGCCGTGGGCAGTGTATGCCCTGCCGCAGCTCTATGGCCGCGCAGCCGCCGAAGCCGGCGCCAACATCGCTCAGCAATACCCGCTTTCATATTTCGTTGCAGATGGGGTGATCGGTCTCACGCTCTCTCAGCGCGCCGGCTGGCCGGGTGTGGCCGTGATCGGCGTCATCGCGCTGGCCGGCCTGGTTGTCTCGATCCTTCCCAAATCCCAAATCCCAACGCTCCTGCCCCTGCTCACCATCGTGTTTACGCTGTTAGGGGTGGCGATCGCGGCGCGGCACTGGACACTGAATGCGCGGATGCTGGTGGGCGCGGCGCCGGCGCTGGCGCTGTTGTTGGCGTGGGCGTTCGAGCAACTGGCGCGCTGGCGCTGGCCGGCGGCTGCGCTGGCTGCGCTGGCGCTGGCCGGCGTGTATGCGGACACCAGCGCCGGCCTGGTCTATGAAAAGAGTCTGGAGGTCTTCGATTCCTACAACCCGCGCGCATACCATGACACCATTGCGCCGCAGGGCCGGCCCTCGGATGTCGCCATCTTCAACGTGCTCAGCCCGGCCGGCTTTTACGCGCTGGATCGGCAGCCATCGTCGCCGGCCTGGTCGTATGCGCTCACGTGGGACCCGGTGATCGAGCCGCGCGCGCGCTGGGAGGCGCGCATTCAATCGCTGGCGCAACAGCATCCGCGCTTCTGGCTGGTGTTGTATCGCGGGCTGGCCGGCCGCAACGGCGATCTGCGCGGCTGGGCCGATTCCAACTTCTATCCGGCATTGGCGCAGTGGGGCGAGGAAGAAGTCTTCTACGGGTTGTATGGTGTGGCGCAGAGCGAGCTGGGGGCGGGCAAGGGGGCCGGCTCGCGCTGGGGAGATTTGGAGTTGCGCCAGGTCAGGCTCGCCGCTACGGTTCGCGCCGGCGATGTCATCCCTGTGGCGCTGATGTGGCGCGCCCTGGCGCCGCTGCCGGCCAACCTTAAAATCTTTGTTCATGCGCTCGATGACAATGGCGTGGTGGTGGCGCAGCACGACGCGCAACCGCTGAACGATCTGCGCCCGATGACGACCCTGCCGGTTGGGGAGGATGTCAACGACCGGCACGGGCTGGCGTTGCCGCAGGACTTCGCCGGCCGGCTGCGTATTGTGCTGGGCCTGTATGATCCAGAGACGGGCCGGCGTGTCTCGACGACAGACGGGCAGGATGCAGTTGTGATCGGCGTCGTGGACGCGCGCTGATCGAGGGCGGGTCAGAGGGCAGAGGGGCCGGGAATCACAAACACGATGAGCATCATGGCCGCCATGATAATCGTGTGCAACGCAACCGCTGACCAGACGTTGCGCGTTTTGACCGTCAGGTAGCCGGCCATCAGACCGATTGGCAACCCCATCAGCGCCATCATCCCGCGTTCGGCCCAGCCCACCGGCGCGACAAAGAAATGATTGACCATGTAGGCCAGTGTCGTCACTACGACAGCCGCATGTGGGTTGATCCCGCGATCGAGCAGGCTGGAGAGAAACATGCCGCGCCACAGCCATTCTTCGGCCAGAGCCAGCGCGGGGAATAAATACACCAGCCCCAGCTCAACCAGAAGGCGCTGCATGTGCGCCATCGGCTGTCCGCCGCTCGCGTAGAAGATGATCGTGTTGACGACGCCGACCAGGCTGAGCAGCAACCCGATCCCGCCGCCCCACAGCAGCGCGGCGCGCAGGTTGTGGCGTGTGATGAACGCGCCGCGCCAGTCGCGCTGTTGCGCGCAGTGATACAGCGTGAGGCCGATCGATCCGAGCACGTACAGGAAGAGGGCCGGCCATTCAGCCGGCGGGGTGAAGTGTCCGATCAGGCCGGCGATCCAGATGGCGATTATCAGGCCGGCAGAGCGGCGCAATCGCACGGCGCCGGCTGTCACGCTTCCCTCTGCGGATTCAGCAGGCAGCGAGGTATGAATGACGTTGCCCATCTCACACGATATAGAAAGTCATCTTTTGCAGATGCACGACCGGATCGATGGATTCGACATGCACGTGGGGCGGCACGATCAGATTGATCGGCGCATAGTTCAGAATGGCGATGATTCCGGCTTCGACGAGTGTGTCGGTCACGCTTTGCGCGTGCTCCGCCGGCACAGCCAGCATGGCGTGGCGAATGTCGCGCTCTCTGATGAACTCGATCATGCGCGCGGCATCCTGGACGACGAACGGGCCGGCCTGCGCGCCGATCTTGCCCGGGTCGTTGTCGAACACGCCCAGCACGCGGAACCCGCGCCGCTCGAAGCCGGAGTAGCGGGCGATGGCGCTCCCGATGTTGCCGGCGCCGACCACAATCACCGGCCACTCGCGATTGAGATGCAGGATGTGCCGCAGCCGCTCCTGGAGCATGACCACCGAGTAGCCGGTGCCCTGTTTGCCGAATTCACCGAAGTGCGACAGGTCTTTGCGAATCTGGGCCGAACTGATGCCCAGCCAGTCGGCCAGCTCCTGGGAGGATGTGACCTGCTTGCCGGCGGCCTGCATGGCGCCGAGCGCGCGCAGATAGAGCGGCAGCCGGCCGACGACGATATCCGGCACGTTCTTGTGATTGGTCACGGATGCCATTACAGGTTGCCTTCCCGGTTGCACACGCAGATGGTAACACAGAGGATACCCGCCCGCAAAAATCCCCGGCGCGGGTAGATCGGCAGAGCGAGAGGATGATGACGCTCGGCTTGATTCAGGCGCGCGACTCAGGGGATGGCGACGAAACGCAGCACACCGTTGCCGCCGTCGAACGTCAGGACGAGTTGCCCTTCGAACACCGCGATGGTTTCGGCGCCCTGCAAGGCGCGCAGGTAGGCTTGCTCCTGCGCCATCACATCCGCGTCGGCACACGCCTTCAAGGTCATCACGACCTGGCTGAAGGCGATCGCCCCACCATCGACGGCGTAGCTGCCGACGTATGTGTTGCAGCCGGCTGAGCCGCCCACCGCGTTGCCCTCGCCGAACAGGAGGGTGACGGCCACACTCTCAAGTGCGGGCGTCTCGACGCCGACAGTCTCGATGGCGCGCAACTGCCAGCCGGTTTTCTCCAGCGGGTTGCCGGCGCCCACCTCAGAACTCGGCGGCGACTTTGCCTCAACAGCCTCTCGGCGCACGATCTCGATCAACGTATATGCGATCGCGGGCGCGCCGGGTTCAGGATTGGCGACCGGCCGGGCCTGCACCTTCAGCTCGTAGCGATAGCCTTCCACATAGTCAAAGCCGGCAATGCTCCCGTTGTAGGGCAGGTAGCGGCCTTCACCCTCTGCGCGGATCGCAAGGCAGGTTTGCCCGGCCCCATCGCAGTCCATCAGTTGCGGCCCGACGAAGATCGTCGTCCTGTAGGCGCCCATTGGCGCGTTGGCGTCGTTGCCCTCGTCATATTCTTCGACCAATGTCAGGTTGATCGCGCCCCGGCCCCGGTTATAGATCAGCCGCAACTGGTCGCCATCGAGGGTGAAGCGGATGGCCTGCTCCAGAGCCTCCAGGTAGTAATACTCCTGGCGCATGGTGAGCGGCCCGCACGATTTGCGCGTGCGCGCCGGGCGCTCGATGTCGATCGTGTCGCCGTCGATCACGTAGCTGCTGGTGAAGGTGTTGCAGCCGGCAGAGCCGCTGACCTCGCCCGCGTTGCCGAAGTTCAGGGTGAGGGTTGCGCCACGCACCAGCCGGGTTTGCAGGCGCAGCGGGCCGAAGGTGCGCACCGACCAGCTTGTGCCGGCCAGCGCGTCGCGCGGCGCGACGGCTTTTTCAACCGGCGCGGCAGTTGGCTCAGCCGTCGGCTCTGGCGTGGCTGTCGGCTGTGGGGTGGCCGTGGGCGCTGCTGTCGCCGCAGGTTCCGGCAGCGGCGTCACGGTTGCGGTTGGGGGGACGGGTGTTGGTTCGCTGCAGCCGGCGATCAGCGCCGCAGTCGCAATCAACGCGACGAAAGCGGGCTTGCCTTTTTGGGAAAGGGGGTGGATGGCCTTCATAGTCGAATCATACTTGATTCGATCTTGCCCCCTCCGGCTTTCGTGTTGCGTGTTCCGTATCTGGTCTTACGCGCTTTGTCTGTCGTCTGTGCTCTGTGCTCTGTCGTCTGCTACGCCGCGTACAGCGACATGCCGCCGTCCACGCGAATGACCTGACCGCTGACAAAGCGGGCGCCGTCGCCGGCCAAAAAGGCCACTACATCGGCCACTTCTTCCGGCCTGCCATAGCGCGACAACGAGGGCGACGTGTCATCCATCCACGCCGGGTCTGTCTTGCGCGTGGCCAGGAAGCGCGCCGTCATGGTCGGGCCGGGGCTGACAACATTGGCGCGCGCGCCCGCCGGCCGCAGGGTCGCAGCCAGGCAGCGTGTGTAGTGCGCAATGCCGGCCTTGGCCACCGCATAGGTGACTTCGTTGGTGATGCCCACATGCGCCGCCACCGACGCGATGTTGATGACCGAGCCGCGCTGTCGCTCGACCATGCCAGGACACACAGCCCGGCACACCAGCATCGTGCCGATCAGGTTGCGGTCCAGGATAGCGCGCAGATCCTCGATCGGAATATGCAGCGCGTCGTTGGGCTGCGGCTTCATGTTGCCTTTGGCGGCGATGTCTCCGCCGGCGCAGTTGACCAGAATCGTGATCGGCCCCAACTCGGCTGTGGTTTGATCGACCATCGCCTGCACGGCGCGCTCGTCGCCCACGTTGCCGGTCACAGCCGCGACCTTGCCGCCCAGCGCCCGCAGACGGGTTGCTGCTTCTGTCAGGCTGGCGGCTTCGCCGAATGCCGCCGGCGCGTTCTCGTCGATGTCGTGAATTGCGACCGCTGCGCCCAGTTCGGCCAGTCTCGCCGCAATCGTGTATCCCAATCCGCGCCCCGATCCTGTCACCAGCGCCACACTGTCTGCCGGAAGTCGATCCATGCTGCTCATTCAAGACCCTCGTCTGTGTCGCGTATTGCGTGTTGCGTATTGCGTATTGCGTGTTGCGTGTTGCGTGTTGTGTCTGCCGTCTGTTGTCTGTAATCTGTGATCTGCAATCTGCAATCTGACTACAGACCACTCCCCCTCACTGCGCCGTCCAGCCGCCATCCACAAACAACGCGCTGCCGGTGATGAATGAGGCTGCGTCAGAAGCCAGGAATAGCGCCGGCCCGGCGATTTCGTGCAGCTCACCCCAGCGGCCAATCGGCAGCTTCTCGACAAACGCCTTGTACTTCGCCGGATCGTTCAGGATAGGGCGGTTGATCTCGGTGGCAAACGGGCCGGGGCAGATCGCGTTGACCGTGACGCCGGAGTTTGCCCATTCCAGCGCCAGCACGCGCGTGAGGTTGACCACGCCGGCTTTGGCCGAGGCGTAGGGCGAGCGGCCGGGCATGGCGATCACGGACAGAATCGATCCCATGTTGATAATCCGGCCCCAGCCGCGTTCGCACATGCGCGGGCCGAAACGCCGGGCGCACAGGAAGGGCGCCTTCAGATTGACGTTCACCACCAGGTCCCAATCGGACTCGGCCAGTTCGTGCGCGGCGCCGCGCACGTTTACGCCGGCGCTGTTGATGAGGATATCGACCGGCCCCAATGCCTGCTCGACTTCGCCGGCCATGCGCTCCACCTCATCGGCGCGCGTCACATCTGCGGCGATGGCAATGGCTCGCCGGCCAGTCGTCTGGGCAATCGCCTCGGCGGTGGCCCGGCAGTCGTCGAGCGTGCGACTGACGATGGCGACATCGGCGCCGGCCTGCGCCAGCGCGGTGGCCATCACCTCGCCCAGCCCACGCGCGCCGCCGGTTACGACGGCGCGCCGGCCATCCAGGCGAAACAGATCGAGCGCGTTCACTGTCAAAGACAGAGCTTTGTCCATTTTTCCATTCCTTTTATCTTCACGCGCCCTGCGCGCCTACAACCATCCCAGCGCGCGCAGATTGGCTGCGCTCTTGCGCACCTGCCCGATTTCGTAGTCGATCAGGGTTTGCGCATCGGCTTCCAGTTCCCAGGGTGTGCGCCATTCTGCGCTTTCCGGCAGACGCCCCACGCGCGCAGCGCCCAATGCGGCCGCCAGTTCGCGCGCCGGCCGCTCCGGGTAGCCCTGCCACCACTTCGGCGTCAGCAGACGAATGTGGCGCGCATACAGCGCGCCGATCTCGATGCAGGCTGTCAGCTCCGGCTGGTGCGCTGTGAGAATGGGCACGATCGTGCCGAAGGGAATCACGCCGTCGCCGACCGGGCAGCGGATCAGCCGGTAGCCTTCATCGGTCCATTGCACCCAGTAGTCCTTCAAATGGACATGGCGCAGCCAGGGCGCAACGGCGGACGCGAACGCTACCGGCTCTTCGCCGACCGACAGCGCATTGGCCGTGTCGAGGCAGATGCCGACGCCCGGCCCGCACATCTCGCACAGTTCGATCAACTCGGCGCTGGTGAAATCCTGGTGATCTTCGATGGCGAGCGACAAGCCATGCTGAACGGCGACGGGCGCGGCTGTGGCGAGCGAGCGGCGCACGTTGGACACCATCTCCGGCCAGCCGGCGCCCAGTTCGGCGCGGTCTCCACACAGCACCGGCGTCAGGCCCACGCGCACCACCGACGCGCCAACACGAGGCGCAAACGCGATGGCGTCTTCGACGGTTGCCAGGCCGGCGCTGATGATGGGCGTAATGTCCTGTGCGCGCAGCCGGTCGCGCAACGCTGCGATGTCCTCTGCGTCGAGCGCGCGCGCCATGCCGAAATCGAGTTCGATGGCGCGCGCGCCCAGTTCCTCCGCCAGGTCGAGGTAACCGCTCAGGCCGATCGGATGGGGATTGGCGCGCGGCGTGCCGGCTCCCTGCAGGCCGAGCGTGTAGGTCAGGCCGTATGGATTCAGACCGATGCGCAACATGGGTCACCTTCCTCGTGGAAACGTTGCGCTCCGGCGATCATGGGCGGGACGCGCAAACGGCTCCGGCTGTCTCAGGCGCGCTTGACGCAGGCCCGTGATTACGCTGGCGTCGCGCGCTTCAGCGACGACTTTGAGCGCGTCTCTTGCAGCTTGATGTCGGCCTGCCGCCGGTCCAGAATGCTCATTGAAATCTCGATCACCTCGGCGGCTTCTTTCGGGGTCATGGTGCCCACAGTGACCATATCCTGCGGGCGGATGGTGTTCCACACGAAGGTCAATCCCTGCAGCGGGCGCACCTGGCCGGCGGCCATCGGCTTGATTGTCATGACCGGCTTCTTTGCGTCGCGGATGATGCGACTGACCCAGTCTACTTCAACCTGCATGAGAAACCCCATGCTGTTGTAGATTGAGATGTAGGTCTCGACATCTGCGCCGGATTCGTCGGCGTACACGATCGCCTCCGGCATGTGCGTGCTCAGCCCCGGAATCATGCCGTGCGCGCGAATCAGCCGGCTCAATTGATCCATCCAGCGAATCTTGCGCGTGCAGCGGTCGATCAGCGCATCCGTCGTGCCCTGATGCGGCATGCAAAATGTCGCGCCGTGCTTGGCCTGCTGAACCAGAATCTGCTCGACCGCGCCCTCGTCGAAGCCCTTCGCAGGCGTGTCGGGTGTGATGGGGAAGTGCGGGGTGGAGACAATGATGCAGCCCGTGCCCGTGCGGTCTTCGGCCTCGGCGATGGCGTCGGCCAGCGGGGGATGCTGGATCTGACCCATGATAGTGTCGACGCCGGCGCGGAAGAACACTTCCAGAATATCGGCGATCTTCCTGCGGTCGGCGATATTCTCTTTGATGAAGTCGTCTTTGGCCGAGGTGGTGTGGCTCCAGCCAAGGAACCAGTTGGTGCCGATGATCATGCGCGAGAGCGAAACGCCCCCGACTTCGGTGCGCGGAAACTTATTCATGCTGCCTCCGGTTATTGGGTGACTGCCAGACGGATTCCGTTTTGCGCATTGTAGTCTGCCCCGCTATCCGCCGGCCACTTGCATGGCGATCTCGGCCCACTTGAACAGCCGCTGCGGCTCGTAGCGCACCGTGCTGATGTCCTTCAGGATGATTTCGAGCGGGCAGCCGCGCTTTTCGCAGATCCGCCGGGTTGCGACCAGGTCGTCGCGCACCATCTCCGTGTCGAAGCGATCCCACGCCAGGAAGGCCGGGTTTGGCTTGCGCGAGAACACATAGTCGTCGCCGATTTCGGCGGCCCCGCGTTCCTGGTTGGCCCAGGGACTCATCGACACTTTGCGCACGCCGGGGATCAGGCGCACTTCGTTCATCTTGCCGTCCAGCGGGTCGCAGCAGCCGTAATACACCAGGCCGAAGCGCGCGCAGATTTTGCCGGCGTAGTCCACCTCGAACTCTTTGAACATTTTTGGCGAGACGGTGGCGAACATCTGCGCCAGGCCGAACATCCACATGTCTTTGGCGCGCGGGCGGGCCGGGTCGTAGCCGGGCGCCGGCAACTCGTCGGTCCAGGCGCCGGTGCAGTGGATCAGGCTTTGCGGGCCGCACAGCAGCCCCTGGGTTTCCAACTGGTCGAGCATGGACAGATAGCCATCCGTCATGCGGCCAACCAGCGCGTGCATGTATTCGGGCCGGTCGATCAGCGTGAACAGCGCGTTTTCCACGCCCATCCACGTGCTGATGACATCCCACAACGACAGGTAAGGGTCGTAGCCCCATGCGCGCACCTCCAGCAGGCCGTCGAATAATTCATGGGCCACGGCCAGCCGGCGGGCTGTCTCAGCCTCGTCATGCCAGATCACGGGCCGGCGGATTTTCTCCAGGTCGTCCTCGGTCTGAAATTGATTGATGTACTGGTGGCCGACCACCGAGTTGGTCGGATCGGTCACGGCGGTATGCTCTTCGACCGTGACGCCGAAGCCGGAGTTGTGAACAGCTTTGGGCACGCGCACGAACGGCTCAACCACCATATCGACCGGGAAGTGTCGCCACTGGTAGAGTGTGCGCCGCAATTCGTCTTCGTACTGCCGGCATTCAGGATCCTCACAGCGCAGGGTCAGCTCGCCGTTGAAGTCCATCTCATTCCAGCACACCTGGTCGATCATCACCATGGGGCGTTCGGGCCGGCGCGCGTTGAGTTTGCGCCACAGGGCGCGCTTTTCTTCCTGAACCGGCAGGGCGGCAATTTCGGCCACCTGCGCGGCCAGCTTCCGAATAATGGCCACATCCTGTTTGTTAATCATGAGTGGGTGCTTCCTGTCAAAGGGTGTGTCTGCGCTTGCACTGTATCACCCACTCACAGATCAGACAACTTCAGAAGAACGTGGCGATCTCCGCGTAAATCTTGTTGATGTTGTCGGGGGTGCTGTCGTACTGCTTGCCGCCGGTCGCTTCGGCCATTTGTTTCAGCACCTCTTTGTCCGCGTCGTCCCCAAAGGCGATGGTGAACAGCTTGATGGCGGCGCCGCCTTCCTCGCCGGCGTCGCTGATGGCGGCAATGGCATCGTCGAGCGTCGCCCTTGAAGCAGTGTCCATGCCGTCGCTCAACACCACAATGGCGCGGATGTGGTTGGGATCGCCGTTCTCCTTCATGCTCTGGTGGGCGGCGATCACCGCGTCGTACAGCGTGGTGTTGCCGCCCTCGATGATGCCGGAGACGCGCCGCGTCAGTTCGGCGCGCTTGTCGCTGAGCGGCGACAGTGGCGTTAACGGTATGACCTGGCTGGCAAACGTGATGACTTGCAGCCGGTCGCGGTCGCCGAGCAGATCAATGAACTGGGTGAGGCTGGCGCGCGCGCTGGAGATCTTGTCGCCTCTCATGCTGCCCGACACATCGATCAATGCCGCCACGTCCACCGGCTTTTTCGTCTGCCGCCACAATTGCTGGGTTGCTTGGATCACCTGCGCCGCCGGCACTTCCAGCACGGTCTGCGGTTGCGCCGGATCGACGCCATGCTGCGCGTCGAGCGGCGCGCCCAGCGCGATCGAGGGGTCAGCCGGTCGGAATCCCAGTTCGATTGCGCGCAGTTGTTGCGGCCGGTCGAGCAGGAACTTCTCGAAGGCTTGCGCAGCCGATTTTTGCGCTTCTGTGACCCACGGCGCATTGAGCACGATGTAGGGGTTGTTTGTCCAGAACGTGCCTTCCTTCGGGTAGATGGCGACTACCGGCAACTGCGCGCTCTGGCCGGCCAGGCGTTTCTTCTCCTGCGCCACGATCAGGTTTTCGTACAGCACTGCCGCGCTCAGGTAGGATGGGCCGCGCTCGAACATGCGCTCGCCAAAGAAGCCGGTGCTCGATCCGTAGTGGATGATGCTGCGCTCGACCTGTTCCATGAACGCGCGCAATTCCGGTCGGGCCAGATCGTCCTGCGTCAGCCCGCGTTGCTTGCCGGCGCCGGCGTAGGCGATCGCCAGAATCGATACGATCCCGCTGTTGCTGAAGTCGGGGTGCGTGTGGCCGAATTTAAACCGGCCCCATTCCGGGTAGCCATACTCGGCCCAGCCCTTGTCGGATGTGGCCAGCGCGGCGATGTCGGCCCAGCCGATGGGCTTCTGCGGCCAGCCCAGCGCTTCAGCCATCGCGCGCCACATCGCAATCACCACCGGGCTGAGCACCAGATCGTTGGGCTTGCCCACCACCAGGTCGCCGGAGCGGGTCTTGCGCCATTCGGCGTTGGCGACCGGGATGTACACGGACGACGCCGGACTCCACACCACCGGCTTCATACGCTCTTCCAGAATAGCGCGCACCGACTCGATCGATCCCATCGGCGTGGCTTCGATCACGATGGTCGCGCCGTCTGGCGTGGTGTGTCGCGCAGCGTTGTACTCGGCCACCAGCGGCTCCAGCCATTCCCGCTTTTCGGACCCGTACAGGATGCTGACCGTGACGGTGTTTGCGCCAAACAAGCTGCCCGGGCCGGGTGATCCGCCCTCGCACGCCGTCAGCAACAGGCTTGCCGCGATCAGGCCGGGTATCGCGCGTCGCATTAGGTTCTTCATGATGCGTTGCCTCCTCGGTGTCTGCGCTTACTTCTGCGCGTTGCGCGACCAGAAGTCGAGCAATGTGTTCAGCACGCTGCCGGGCGGCGTCTCGACCTGTCTGGGCAGATCGATGCGCAGCCCATTGGCCGCGTAGCGTGTGAATGGGCCGTCGGCCCGGTCGAGCGGGATGGATGGATCGACCGGCCGATAACCGTGTTTGTTGAGCGCCAGCTCCTGCGCCGGGCGCGACAACAGGAAATCGACAAAGATCCGGGCGGCGCGCGCTTTCTCCGGCGTCACCCAGTCCGCCGACAGCGCGCAGAAGGGATGATCGCTCATCAGCGTCACCGGAGGGTAATACACGCGCAGCTCGCCATAGCGCCCGGCGGCATTGGCGGCCTGCTCGATCGCCACCGACTCGTAGACGGCCACCAGGTCGTACATGCTGGGACCGTATGCCACGATGTCTTTCATGTAATTGCCGGTGCTGTCCCCGAACTGCGAGATGGACTGCTCGATTTCGAGGAACCACTTCTGGTAGCCGGGGTTGGAGAGGATGTCCGCCGAAGTCAGCCCGCCGGTTTTGCCAAAGTAGTCATACGTCATCAGCAAAATGGTTTGCAGGCCGCTGTTCGAGCGCAGCGGGTCGGTGTGGCCGAACTTGACGTAGCCCCATTCCGGCCGGCCAAGCGTCTCCCAGCCGCGCGGGTCAGAGACCGCGTTGTGCAGCCGTTTCCACAGGTCGTCGGGCGCCTGACCGCCCCACAACACATCGGCGCGCTCCTGCCAGGCCACCAGCACCAGCGGCGTGCTGAGCGTGGGCCGGCACAGGTTCGGGTCGTTGGCGCGCACGATTGGCCGGCCAAACTTGCCGGCCGACATGTCTTCGAGAATCGATGCCTGCAACGAACTGGCCGGGCTGATCAGATCCGGCTTCTCCGCGCCGTCCAGCACGGCCAGATACATCTCGCGCGATCCCATCTTCTTCAACTTGAGCCGGATGGGGCGGCCATCAATTTGCGGGCGCGCGGCCTCGAACTGGGGCGCTATCTCATTCAGCCAGCCCTCTTTCTCGGTGGAGTACAGGATCGAGAGTTCGATGGGAGGGCCGGAGGCCAGTTGGAGCGTGCGAACGGCGCCCACCCCGACGACGATGAGGATGGCGAGACCGACAATGGACCCAAAGACCAACGCGCGTTGGCGGTTCATGGTTGCTCCTTAGCGCATGGGCTGTGTTGTGACTTGAGTGACAGACCTTATTGCTTCGTTGTGTGTTCGCGCTTCAGTCCAGAGTGATAGCCGGATGGCGCGACGATGCCGGTCAACGGCCTGACTTCTGGCCGAGCATTTGCGCCACCTGTTTGTACATCGGCCTGGTTAACATTTGTTTAACCCGCCGATAACGAGGCACGCTTAACAGGCGCTTAAACGGCTGCGCGTACAGTTTAGTGTCATTGAGCAATTTCACTGTTCTTTTCAGGTTGACTCGTCCCCTGCGTCGTCTGGCGACTCGCTGCGCCGACAGCATGGCTGCCTGGCGCAGCCGGCTTGTCGCGGCCTTTGCCGCCCTGGCAGCCGGCCCTGTCCCTTCCGAGGCCGGCGACCTCTACATCCCGCTCGACGAGATCGTGCTGAAGTAAGCGCGCTATGAGCGCGCTGTGAGCGCGCGCGCTGTCAGCTTGCCAGAAATGGCAGCGCCAGCGCGGCCTGAACTTCCGGCTCCAGAAAATGCCCCGCTTTGTGTATCACGTGAATGGCTGCCTGTGGGTATTGCGAGGACAGGTTGCGGCGCTCGGAGAGAGTGAACATCGGGTCGCGCTCGCCAAGCAGAATCAGCACGCTATCGGGTGACGTCCGCGCGCCGGTGTTGTCCGGCTGTTGTCGCAGAAATTCGGCCGCAGCCAGCAGCCGGCACACCAGTGTTTGCGCGTTGAACGCTGATCGCAGTTCGCTCATCGAAGCGGCCAGGCAGCTCGGACTCAGTCTGCCATGTCGCTCCGATCGGGCGCGCCGGCGCATGGCAGCTTTCACGGCCTCTGCCGAGAGGAAAGTCGCAAAGCGCGCCAGCATACGCGCGCGCCGCAGAGGTTCGTTGTTGGGCGCTGTGGTGGTCGTCAGGATCAGCCGGCCGACCCGATGGGGATACTGCCGGGCCAGGCATTGCGCCACCATGCCGCCATAGGACGAGCCGAACACGTGCGCCCTCTGGATGTTTTCGGCGTTCAGGATGGCGATGAGGCCATCGGCCAACTGCGCCATGCGGCGGGCCGGCGGATAGCTGGGCAGGACAACGCGGTGGCTGGCCTGCAGCGCCTCGGCAAGTCGAAACGCCAGTTCGCCCTTGCCATGAATGCCGGGCAGCACCAGCACGCAGGAATCGCCAGACCCCACCATGCGATACTCCCACCTCATGCCGCCGGCCAGAATGAACCTCGGCTTATGCGTCGCGCGGAAGCGCTCCAGATGCTGCTGTGCGCTGAAGTTGTTCATGATTGCGCTGCCATTCCGACAACCTTCAGCGCCAGGTTAGTCCGGCTGTGTTAACCGCCATGGGCGCGCGGGTTAATTCAGCGTTAAACGCCGCTGCGTACACTCACCCGCGTGACTACATCGGAGACAGTTTGGAGCCGGCGTGGACTGACGGAGGCCGAAGCGCAGGCGCGCGCCCTGCGCGGCGAACGCAATATCGCTCCTGTCAGCGGCGGGCGCAGCGCGTGGGAGATCGTCCGCGACAACGTCTTCACCGTCTTCAATATCGTTCTCTTTGCCACCCTGGCCGCTTTGCTGGCGCTGGGCATGGCCGCCCCGGAGACGCGCCGTATGGTCATTGCCGACGCCGTCACCTCCGGCGGCGCCGTCTGGCTGAACATGCTCATCGGCCTCATCCAGGAGCTGTACGCCAAACGCAAGCTTGATCGGCTGGCAGTCTTGCATGCCGGCGCAGCCCGCGTTTACCGCGACGGCCAGGCCCGCGCAATTCCTTTTGACCAGATCGTTGTCGGCGACGAGATCGAACTGCATCCCGGCGATCGCGTCCCCGTTGATGGCCCGCTGCTCGTCGCGCAGGCGCTTGAAGTCAATGAATCTCTGCTCACCGGCGAGTCGGAGAGCGTGCAGCGCGCGCCCGGCGACACGCTGCTCAGCGGTTCATTTTGCGTGGCCGGGCGCGGCGTGATGCGCGCAGAGCAGATCGGCGCGGCCAGCTATGCCAGTCGCCTGGCGGCAACCGCGCGCCGGCACAAAAGCAATCTCACCCCGCTGCAAAACGCGCTCAAGCTCATCATCGAACTGCTGGTGGCGCTCATGCTGCTTATCAGCGCCCTGCAACTGGCTGCCGCGTCGCTCGGCGGTCTGTCCGCCCTTCAGACGATGCGGCAGGTCACCGTCATTGTCACCAGTTTCGTGCCTTCCGGCCTGATTCTGGCCGTGTCGGTGTCGTTGAGTGTGGGGGCGCTGCGCATCAGCCGGCTCAACACGCTCGTTCAACGCATCAACGCCATCGAGAGCATGGGTCATCTCACCGTGTTGTGCATTGACAAAACCGGCACGCTCACCGAGAACCGCCTGGCCGTGCGGGCTGTGCTGCCGCTGAATGGCGCACCGCCGGACACGGCGCGTCGCCGTCTGGCCGACTACGTATTCAATTCGTCCTCACAGAACAGCACAACGGCGGCTCTCGCGCAGTTCACCGCACCAGCGCCAGTTGCGCGCGCCGTGCTGGCCGAAGTCCCGTTCAATTCAACCCGCAAATGGGGCGCGCTTTCTCTGGCGGGCAGCGACGCGCGCGATGCGCCCTGCACCGTAATCGTGGGCGCGCCGGAAGTGGTGCTGCCGCGCAACTCATCCGACCCTGCCGCCTGGCAACAAGTCGAGCAACTGGCCGGCGAGGGCCTGCGCGTCATGGCGCTGGCAACCCTGCCGGTTGAGCTGCGACTAAACGGCCCTGCCCCTTCTGACCCCGCGCTCTCGCTCGATGCCATTGCGTCGAACCGGCAGGCGCTGGCCCTGATCGCCATCGAAGATCGCCCGCGCGCAGACATTGCTGCGACGGTGGCGGCTTTTCAACGTCTGGGGGTGCGGATTGTCGTCATCTCCGGCGATCACGAAGCGACGGTGCGCGCGGTAGCGGCACGCGCCGGGCTGCCGGCGGACACGGTGTTGAATGGGGCGGCGCTGGCCGGCATGAGCCAGACCGAATTCGACGCTGTGGTCAGCCGGGTGAATCTGTTCGCGCGCGTCACGCCCGATGTCAAACGTGCCATCGTCGCCTCCCTGCGGCGGCGCGGCGACTACGTTGCCATGGTGGGCGACGGGGTGAACGACGTGCCGGCGCTCAAGGAGGCGCGCCTCGGCATTGCGATGAACGACGGCGCGCAAATCGCCAGAGATGTGTCTGATTTAGTGCTGCTTGACAATGCGCTTTCCACCTTGCCGCGCGCGCTGGAAGAAGGCCGGCGCATCACCCAGCGCATCTATGCCGCTTGTCGCGTCTACATGACCAAAAACGCGGCCACGGTGCTGGCGATTCTGTTCGCTGCGCTGGCCGGCCTGCCGTTCCCCATCGAGCCGAGGCAAATGAGCTGGCTGACGACGCTTGTCGTGGGCATTCCGTGCACGGCGCTGGCGTTTGGTCTGATTCGGCCCCTGCACACGCGCTCGTTTGTGCGCGGTGTGCTGTGGCGGTCGATGCTGGCCGGCCTGATCAGCGCCATCGCATCCGTCATTCCTTTCCTGATCAGCTTTGCCGTCACTCCCGACGCGCGGGCGGCGCGGACGGTGTTCATTCTGTCTGCGATGCATATGTCGGCGCATGTGCTGTGGGATGCGCTGGGCGTGTCAGTGTTCAATCCAGGCAGTGTGCGCAAGCGGTGGCATGTCTTTGTGTTTGGATTGGCGTTGCTCATGGTGGGCGTGGCCGGCGTGCCGTTGTTGCCGGCGTTTCTCGACGCTGCGCCGCTGGCTGCATGGCAATGGGCTATTGCCGTTGTCTTGCCGCTGGCTGGGGCGCTCGCGCTGCGCGATTGGACGCGCAGTGTTTTTGCGCGCCGGCTGGCTGCCTTGTTGCTATCCTGATCCGACCGTTTGCCCGGTCAACCCTGTGACGCGCCGGGCGCGCGCATGTGCCGTTGAGATCACCTGATCGTAGTCGTCCAGCAGGCCGTCGAGCACGGATTCCCAGCGCCGGCTTTCTGCCACGGCGCGCGCTTCTGCCGACAGCCGGCGGGCCAGAGGCGCGTCGGTCACAATCGCGCGCGTCGCCTCAACCAGCGATTGTCTGTCTTCAGGGTCGAACAACAGGCCAGAGGCGCGGTCGCTCACGAAGTCGAGCACACCGCCTGAGCGGGCAGCCACTACCGGCAGGCCGGAGGCCATTGCCTCCAGCACCACATTGCCGAACGTCTCGTTCGCGCCTGGGAAGATGAAAGCGTCGGCGGCGGCATAGGCGCGCGCCAGGTCGTCTCCGCGCAGATAGCCGGTGAAGACGGCGCGCCCGTCGCTGAACATCTGCTCGAGCGCAGGCCGGCTGGGGCCGTCGCCCACGATGGCGAGACGCGCCTGGGGGATGGCGTCGAGCGCGGCGCGCAGCCAGTCGATGCGCTTCTCTGGCGCAAGCCGGCCGGCAAACAACAGCAACGGCGCGTCGGGATGCCCATTGCTAAGCCTGTGCCGCCACTCTGCGCTGCGTTGACGCGGATGGAATCGCTCGGCATCCACCCCCCGGCTCCACACCTTGACCCGCCGGAAGCCGTGCGCCTCCAGATCGCGCTGCGTGGCGCGCGAAGGGCACAGGTTCAGGTCGGCCTGATTGTGAATCCAGCGCAGGTAGCGCCGCAGCGGTTCGACCGCGAGGCGCAGCCCCCAGCGCGCGGCGAAGCCGGGCACATCGGTGTGATACGACGCCACGCTGGGCAGACCCAGGCTGCGCGCGCGCCACAGGCCGGCTACGCCCAGCCAGACCGGATTGAGGACATGCACAATGTCCGGCTTGAAGTGTTTCAAATGCGCGATCGCGGCTGGAATGCGCGTCACCAGGCGCAGTTCGGGGTAGAGCGGAAAGGGGAATGTTGAAAATCCGATGACTTGTGTGCTGGCATAGCGCGCCGGCCCGCCGTTGGGCGCCAGCAACAGGCTGGTGTGCCCACGCCGACCCAGATGCTCCAGCAGATGGCACAACGTGTTGACGATGCCATCCACCTTGGGCAGGAATGTCTCGGTGATTAGCGCGATGCGCATGTCATGCCGCCCGTAACGCGGGATTCATCCCGCCGGCGCAGGGTTCATCCCGCCCGGCAACACAGAAAAGCGATTGCGTAGATCAGGCCGCCAACCAGCGCGCCGGCGATTGTCTGGGCTGGCGTGTGCCGGCCCAGTGTGATGCGCGCCCAGGCCACGAGAGGAACCAGCGCCGCGATTCCCGGCCCTGCGGCGCCGGCTATATGCCAGGCAACCACAGCGATTCCAGCGATTGCCGCAGTGTGCAGGCTGATCTTCCACCACGCCGTGACGGCTGACAGAACAAGTGTCTGAACGACCAGCGCGCACAACAAAATGGTCAGTTCGCGCGGGGCGTCGAATACAAATGACGCGCCGGCGGTCAGTGTCGCGCTGAGGATTGCCACACGATAAGGCCAGGCGCGTTCGTGGCGATGCTGCAACTCGATGCCGCTTACGCGCCCTGTCTGAACCAGCCACACCACGAACACCAGGGGCAATACCACGGCCAGCGCAATGTCGGCGAGCGACCAGGCCCAGGCTTCAGGCGTGTTTGTGCGGGCTGCAACGGCAAGCAGGCCGGCCGTTCCGACTGCCGGCGGGCTGAGCACATGAGACACGCGCAGCGCCCACCGCTCGCGCCAGGCCGGCTGACTGACGCGGATCGCCATTGCGTTGACATGCGACCACGCTCGATTGACGGTCAGTTGCATGCGCTTGAACTCCTGTGATGGCTCTTATCCTGCCTGGCATGAGACCAGTAGCCCCAGTCGCGGCCGCGCCAGCGCGAGGGGATCAGGTTGAAATACAGCAGCGCGCAGCGCGCCGCCGAGTGCAGCGTCTTGGCCAGCGCGCCGCGCTCCAGCCGGCGGTGGTCGCGCTCATACACAATCAGGCCGGGGTCGAATCGCACCCGGTAGCCATGCCGCTGGATGCGCCACACCACTTCCGAATCTTCATTGCACGCAAGCTGCGTGTCAAAACCGCCGACGGCCTTGAGCGCCAGCCGGCGCATCAACAGGTTGGAGCCGGACGCGGCGGCAACCCCCAGCGCCTGACACCATCCCTGCGCGCGCGCGAACCAGCGATAGTAGTTGCCAAAACCGGTTGTTGACAGCTTCGGCCCGTAGATCACATCGCACTTTGATATGGCCTGCGCGCGCGCGAAGTAATCCGGCGCGAACGAGATGTCGGCGTCGGTGAAGAGCAGCCAGGATGTGCGCGCCAGGTCTGCGCCGATCTGGCGCGCCTGCGCGATGTTGCACGCGCGTTCCACGATGCGCGTGTTGGCCGGGCGCAACCTGCGCGCGATCGCCGGTGTGTCGTCGTCGCTCGAATCGACCACGATGAGCTGAACTGCATCGGGAAGGGAAGCCAGAAAGAAGGGAAGATTGCTCGCTTCATTGCGTGTCGGCACAACGATGCTGATGTCACGAATGTCCACAACTGCCCGCCTCCGGGCGCCTTTGGCCCGGCGCCCAGCTTTCAAATGCCACTATACGCGGGGCGGGATAAGCCAGCATTGTCAGCAGGTTAACTGCTGGTTAATGGCGGGGCGCGATGATGGGCGCAGGGCAAGCCCGGCGGCTTGCCCTACAACTCATCTCTCGCGGTTGCATCATTGCGTCCTGACCCAACCTTAAACCGGCGATAAACGAGCGTTAACACCCGCAATCCACAATGGCCTTCAATGCGCCGGCGGTGAAGACGCGCATTTCCAGTTGAGGAATACAAGATGAACTTTCTATTGACCAACGATGATGGCGTCACCGCGCCGGGATTGTGGGCCGCAGCAGGCGCCCTGGCCGAGCTGGGCCGGGTGCTGATCGTTGCCCCATCGGGCAATTGCAGCGGGTTTGGCCCGGCCTATCCGCCGGGGCAATCATTGTCTTTCTTCCCCTATCGAAATGGCGGCGATCATCCGGCCGGCGTCACGGCCTTCGGACTCAACGCCACGCCGGCCACCTGCGCGCACGCGGGTCTCAGCGGCATCTTTGGTGTCGAGACCATCGACCTGGTCGTGAGTGGCGTGAACGAGGGCGCGAACATGGGGCGCGATGTGTTCTATTCCGGGACGGTTGGCGCGGCGCTCACGGCGCATTTTCTGGGCAAGACGGCAATTGCCGTGTCGCTGGTGGTCGAGCCGGGGCGCCCGGCGCACTGGGAGTCGGCCCGCCAGGTTGTGCGCGATGTGGTTGACATGTGCATCGAGGAGGAGCGGCGCGCGCACCGATCCGGGCAGACTGCGCCCTCGCCGGCGCTGTACAACGTCAATGTGCCGAATCGCGTCGCAGCGGACTTGCGCGGCCTGCGCATGACCGGCCTGAGTGCGCATTCGTTTCTGCCGGCCACACGCTTTGAGCGCGCCTCCGACCAGGCCCTCATCCGGCGCGCCGAGCATGTTCCACCGCTCAGCTACGAACTATGGAGCGATGCCTGGGCAGTGGCTCAGGGCCACATTTCCGTCACGCCGTTGCAGCCGGCTCAGAACGCGCTGTCTGCGCAGATTGCGTCCGCCGATTTGTGGACTGCGCCGGCGGCCTTGCTGGAGGCAATGCCGCAATACGCGCTTGGCTCTCACTGACGCCCGGCGGCGCGCATCTGCAGGGCCGGCGCGCTCACAGTTCACACACCAACAGCGGGATTTCCATCTCCTCGCGCGTCAGGCCGCCATGATGGCCGAAGTATTTCTGCGCGAACCTGCCGCGCTGATACCAGTACACCGATTCGCCCTTGAAGGGCAGGATCACCAGATTGCCCACGCGGGACAGGAATCTGGCCGACGCCGGCTGCGGCCCGAAGAAGCCCTGTTCGATCAGGGCGCGTGTCTGCAACACCAGCGCGCGTCCTTCCAGATGCCGGCTCAAGGTGTGTTGCGCGGCCTCAAGTTTGGCGGGGTACACATGCAGGAACAAATCGCGCGGCGACCCGGCCGGCGCCAGCGGCGAGCCATTCCGATCTGTTTGCAACCAGCGCCGCAATCCGCGCAACCCGCTCTCGCGGTTCAAGTAGATCGTGGTAGCCGGGTCGATCTCGACCTGGCCGTGGTCGGCGGTGATCATCAGCAGCACGCGCTGCGCTGCGCGCCGCCGGCCGGCCAGCCGGTCGAGCAGATGCCGTTCCAGCGCGACCAGCAACAGGTCGATTTCGGCATCGATCTCATCCGAGGCCGGCCCGTGTTCGTGGCCGGCGGTGTCCATGTGCGCCAGATACAGCATGTAGTAGCCGGGCTGCTCCTGCGCGGCCAGCAGCTTGCTCAGCCGGACGAGCGCTTCGGGCACGGTCTTGACCGGCGCGATATGCGCTCCTTTCAACAAGTGACGCGACGGCGCGCTGCGCGCAAACAGGTTGCTCTGCAGGGCATAGGATTGCACGCCGCTGAGCGCGAGGCGTTGATGGAGCGCGCGTCGTGGGAAGACCTCAGCCGGCGTGATGCCGGCGCCGGTCAGCGTGTCGCGCGCAGTCTCGCCGGCGAATGAGAACATCAGCGGCGCGATCAAAGCGTTGAGCGAGGGCGCGTATTGATGCCACTCGTACACGCCGCTCTGGGCCGGCGCCAGGCCGGTGTGCAAACAGGTCACATGCGCAGCGGTGGTCGATGGGAACATGGCGGTCAGTTTCGACGCCACGCCGCGCTGGATGAAGTGCTGAAGAAACGAATAGCGGTCGGCGCGCTGCTCGAAGAAACGCCAGCCGAAACCGTCGATCAGGATCAGCACAACGGCGTCGTAGCGACGCGCCGGGTGGGGAAGCGCGTCGGCGGGCAGCACAGGCCCGGCGTCGCCGGTCAGCAGGTTCACGATGGTGTGCGGCAGGCGATAGAAGTTGTAGGTGTCGTACAAAGGCCGGATGAAGGGCGGCGTGAATGTCGCGGCTGCCACAGCTTCGAGCGAACGCGGGTTGAGCATGGCGCGATTCTACACAGCCGACGAATAGGGTGCATTTCCCAGCAGGGGCAATCCGCCGAGGTGCGCGGCGGATAAATCCGTGCGCAACGTCAGGCGAAGCCGCCTGCGCCGGCTGTGCGTGACCACTACAATACACCCACGTGTATTCGCGTTCATTCGCGTTCATTCGCGGATCAATCAGGAGAGTAAAGATGCGCGCCTATATCGGCACCTATACCCGTGGCGACAGCAAAGGCATCTACGTGTGCGAGCAGGACGCCGACAGCGGCGCGTTGCGCATTGTAGACGCCACCTTCATCGAGCATCCTTCGTTCCTGGCCCTGCATCCCGGCGGGCGCTATCTCTACGCCGTCAATGAGACCGGCGACGCCGGCGCAACGGGGGCAGTGAGCGCGTTTGCCGTGGACACAGGCAATGGCCGGCTGTCGCTCATCAATCAGCAGTCGGCGCTGGGCACGGCGCCGTGCCATCTCAGCGTGGATCGCAGTGGCCGGTGCGTGGTGGCGGCAAACTATGGCACGGGCAACGTGGCGGCGTTTGCGATTCGCGCCGATGGCGGGCTGGCGCCGGCCGGCAGCATGCGCCAACACGTCGGGGCCGGCCCCAACGCGCAGCGACAGGAAGGCCCGCACGCGCACTCCGCCGATGTGACGCCGGACAATGCGCTGGCTGTTGTGGCCGATCTGGGGATCGACAAACTCATGCTGTACCGGCTTGACCCCGGCGCGGCCATGCTCACGCCGCACGATCCGCCGTTTGTAGCGTTGCCGCCGGGCTGCGGCCCGCGCCATCTGGCTTTTCATCCGAATGGCCGTTTTGCCTATGTGATCACCGAGCTGGCGAACACGGTGATCGCGCTGGCCTGGGATGCGGCGCGCGGGTCGTTTGAGGTGTTGCAGACGGTGAGCGCCCTGCCGGCCGGCTGGACGGGCGAGAGTTACTGCGCCGAGATCTGCGTTCATCCTTCAGGCCGCTTTGTGTACGGCTCCAATCGCGGTCACGACAGCATTGCCGTTTTTGCGGTGGATGTGGCGAGCGGGATGCTGACACCGGCCGGCCACGTTTCGACGCTGGGCAAGTGGCCGCGCGGCTTCGCCCTCGATCCGGCCGGCCGTTTCTGCTATGTGGCGAACGAGCACAGCGATTCGATCGTGGTCTTTGAAGTAGATGCAGCCAGCGGCGCGCTCACCCCTGCCGGACACACCTTGCGCGTGCCCAGCCCGGTGTGCGTGCTATTTGCCGGCTGACCGTTCGTTTGACGCGCCGATACCGAAAATCCAGCCTTCGATCCGGGCGGTCTCGCGCTCGTCAGGGGGGAGGGCCGGCTGCCAGTGCGCGCTCAACGCGCCGCTCTGGTCAGCTTCCTGCATCCAGCGCGCTACCACATAGGCATCCTGCTGATGCGGCGAGCGGTTCTCGGCGGGATAGCGTTTGTTCCACAGGCGCGGGTACACCTCGACAATCACCGAGCGGCCTGCCGGCGGCTGCCACCCGTCGAACGGCCAGAAGTGAACCGCGCTTCCCAGGCGTCGGCGCAGAAAACGCAGCCAGGGCAGGCCGGCATAAGTGGATTTGGCGACGCTGCCCTGCACGTCGAAGTGAAATACCGATTTGGCTGCGCCGGCGCGTGTCTCGGTCAGCCGCCGCCAGCGCGGGTCGCCGACGCGCGCCGCGCCATGCCCGCAGATGCCATCGCGGATGAAGTCCACATACGTGTTGGGCGCGTCGGTCGGCCAGTGGCGCTGAAAGTCGTCCAGAAAAGCCGGCCAGTCGAGCGCCAGTTTGTAACGCTCGAAATAGGCCAGCGGAAAGGAGAAGCCGTGATCGATGCCCACCAGTGTGGGCGGGCCGTCGTGCAGCATGTCGGCCAGCCATTCGGCCAGCCCTCGGCGCGTCCAGTATTTGCGCGGGCTGGGCGGAGGCGGAACTTCGACCGGCTCAGGCATCGGGTCTGCTCCAACAGCCAGATACACGCGCAGGCCGGGCAGACTGCTTTCGGCTGTCTCTGCGCCTGAATAATCGATGCCGATATATTGCGCAAAAGCCGGCATGGTCAGTGTTCAATGTGCAGACGAGCGCATGGTCAGGAGAGCGCAGCTTCGGCGCGCGCTTGCGCGGCGCGCGTTTGCTCGGCGCGCTGTCGCCCCGACTCCTGCATCGCGCGGGCCACGTTGACCGTCATCAGGATAGCCAGCCCGACGACAAAGAAGATCACCACCGAGAGGATGGCCGGCCTGAGATTGCCCAACGCCTGGTTGACAAATCCAAACAGGAACGGCCCCATCCACGACGTGCCGCGCTCGCTGATCTCGTAGATCGAGAAGAACTCCGCTTCCTTTTCCTGCGGGATCATCTGGGCGAACAGGCTGCGGCTGAGGGCCTGGCTGCCGCCCAGCACCAGCGCGATGAACGCGCCCAGCACCCAGAACTCCAGCTCGGCCTGTGGAATGCCCAGCGCCGATGGCCCGTAGTCGCGCATGCCGAGGAAAGCGTAGATGACCACGCCCGACCAGATGAACAGACTGACGACCAGCGCGCGCTTGGCGCCCAGCCAGCCGGCCAGCCGGCCAAACGATAACGCTCCGATGAAGGCCACAAACTGAATGAACAGGATCAGCAGCGTTAGACGCTCGGTGGGGATGGCCAGTCCGCCGCGCAGCGCCGGCGCCGCCGCGAAGATGGCCGACACGCCGATCACGGTCTGGATGCCGTCGTTGTAGATCAGATAGGCCAGCAGGAAGCGGGCCGTTTCGGGCGAGGTGCGCCACTTGCGCCGGATGAAGATGGCGATCATGATCAGCGGCCCCACCACAGCCAGGAAGATGATCTCCAGCGGCAGTTGGAGGAATGACACGACCGGAAAGAGGATCAGGACGATGAGCGGCGAAAGCAACAGCCGGGCCACAGTCGGCGCCGGCGTCTCCATTGTTTCGCTGAGCTGTTTGAAGGCTATGCCGACGATGTTCTCACCCTGTGGCAATGCGCGCGCGGTGCGGCGCGAGCGCAACGTCAGCCATGTCCACACCGACCAGCCCAGCCACCACACGCCGGCCGATGCCAGATTGATGCGCACGGCCAGCCCGCTATCCAATCCCAGCCGGTCGCGCATGAGAAAGAGCGCCAGGTTGAACACCAGCAGCAACCCGCCGCCCAGGTAGCCCATGGCCCATCCGAACGAAGACACGCGATCGCGCTGGTCTTCGCTGGCGATGTCCGGCAGATAAGCGTTGTAGAAAACGATGGCTGCTCCAAAGGCCAGGTTGGCGATGATAAACAGCACGCCTCCCAGCCACCACAACTCGCCCTGCACGAAAAAGAGGGCGGTGGTCGCCAGGCCGCCGATCACAGCGAAGAGCTGCAACATCTGCTTGCGGCGATGTGAATAGTCCACGATGGCGCCGAGGATGGGGAGGAAGCCGGCCTGGAAGACGACCGAGAAAGCGATGCAATAGGGCAGAAAAGATTCCGGCGCCACCGGCAGGCCGAAAAAGCGCGCCAGGCCGTCGGGGCTGGCTTTGGCTGCTGACTCGGCCAGCGTTGCCAGATACGGCCCCAGGAAGACCGTGCCCACAGTGGTGCTGAAGGCGCTGTTGGCCCAGTCATACATGGCCCAGCCGAGGATTTCGCGCCGGTTGTTCACGGATTGCTCAAGAGTGCGTGTTGCCACAGAGGTTCTCCTGCGAAAGACTGGCCTGTAGTGTGCCGGATGTGTGTGAAGGGCTGGTTAAGACGCTGACGTTGCGATGCGCGTCATGCCAACGGGATGCCCCCGGCGTCGAAGGCTTTTTTGACGGATTCGTACAGATCAAACTCCAGTTTCTGCGCTGATTTGTGGTTGGCGCACCACACGCGCAATGACAACACCGCCCCGCCGCCGGCCAGGCTAACTACCGGGCAGCCGACGACTCTCTCCGTCAGTGGATGTTTCTCTGCTGTTTCGATCACAATAGCGCGTGCCTGATCCACATCTGCGCCGCTCGCCAGCCTGAACGGAATCATCGCCAGCTTGCGCGGGTCGCGCGCTGTCAGGTTGATCGTGACCTGCGCCCCCATGACGCTGTTGGGGATAATCACGCGCCGGTTGTCGTAGGTGCGCAGCACGGTATAGCCGAGCGTCAGGCTCTCGATGTGGCCGATTTCAGGGCCGCCGGGCGGGTTCACCTGCACCAGGTCGCCCACCTCAAACGGGCGATACAGGGCCAGGGAGATGCCGGCGATCAGATTGCCCAGTGTGTTCTGAGCAGCCAGGCCGATCACCAGCGACAAAATGCTGACGCTCGCCAGCAGCGCCGTGCCAATCGCGCGCAGCGCAGGGATCAGATTGGCGTATAGCACAATGGCGAGCACGAAGATGACAACCTGGCCCAACTGAGCGGCGAAGTGCAGGGTGGTGCGATTGACCAGTCTGGCTTCGCGTTCGAGCAGCCGATTCACTATGCGACGCAACAGCCGGGTGGACAGCCAGGCCAGCCCGAAAATCAGCGCCGCGTACACTGCAGCGCCGGCCAGGGTGTCAGGATTCAGCATATATTCGCTGAGTAGTTGATCCAGAGGCATGATGAGCAAATAGCGCGCGTTTGTTGATGGCCGAAAAGTATCCCACAACCCGGCCAGCTACGGGGGAGTATTTCCCGGCCGGGGCAATCCGGCGATTTGCGCGGCGGGTGAATCCGCGCGCAACGCGCAGCAAAGTCGGCCTTGCGCCGGCTTTGCCCCAGGTTTCCCCCGACTTCAGTCGCCGCGCAACCTGGTTACAATCCGCGCATGAAGATCAAGTTGCATCGCGTGGCAATTGCCATGCTTATGCTGGCGTTCCTGTTCTTGCAGCCATCGCCCGTTCCCTCGGCGCCCCCTGACCCTGAGACGCCGCCGGCTCGTGTCACCCGCCGCGCATGGGAAGCAACCGGCAACTCGGACACAGTCCGCGCAAAGCGGGCCGGCGTGATCGTATTTGTGGCCGGCTTCCCCGATCTGTCCCCTGCGCGCGGGCTGCCCACCAAAGAAGCCAAAACGCGCTTTGTGGCCGAGACCCTCCTGCGCCACGCCGAGAAGGCGCAGGCCGGCCGGCGCCGCGACCTGGACGCGCGCGGCGTGCGCTATCAGGTGTTGTGGATCAACAACAGCCTGTTCATTCCGGCTGCCGACCGCGACACCCTGCGCTGGCTGGCTGCGCGGCCCGATGTGGCCGGCGTCGATCTGGATGTTCAGATGCGCGGTGTCGAATCAACGAGGCCGACTGCGCAACCCCTGATCCCTCCGCGCGCGCTTAATCCAAAATACAATCCAAAATCCAAAATCCAAAATCCAAAATCAATTGAGTGGGGCGTGTCGCGCGTGCGCGCGCCCGAAGTGTGGGCGCTGGGGTTCACCGGCCAGGGGATTGTCGTCGCCGATCTCGACACCGGCGTGCAGTGGGATCACCCGGCGCTGATCGGCGTGTATCGCGGCTGGGATGGCAGCAGCGCCGACCATAACTACAACTGGTACGACGCCGCCTATGATCTGTCGGGTGACACGCGCGCCCCGGCCCCGGCAGATGACAATGGCCACGGCACGCACACCACCGGCACGATCATCGGCGATGACGGCGCCGGCAATCAGATCGGCGTTGCGCCCGGCGCGCAGTGGATCGCCTGTCGCAACATGCGCTATGGCATCGGCAGCGTGGCGCGCTACACGGCCTGCTTCCAGTTCTCGCTGGCGCCCACCGACCTGAACGGCAACACCCCCGATCCGTCCAAAGCGGCAGACATCACCAGCAACTCCTGGGGCTGTGATCCTGGCTATGGAGAAATCGGTTGTGAGGTGCCCTCTGCTCTGGTGACGGTGACGCAGGTGTTGCGCGATGCCGGCATCATGACGGTGGCCGCCGCCGGCAACTCCGGCAGCGCCTGTTCTACAGTTGTCCATGCTCCTGGTACACTCGATCAGGCGTTCACAGTCGGCGCGACCAGCAGCGCTGACACGATTGCCGGCTTCAGCAGTCGCGGGCCGTCCAGCTTCACCGGCCATCTCAAGCCGGATGTGGTGGCCCCAGGAGTTGGCGTGCGCTCAGCATACCCACCTAACAACTATGCCAATCTGAGCGGCACCAGCATGGCCACGCCGCATGTGGCCGGCGTGGTGGCGCTGTTGTGGTCGGCTGCGCCGTGGTTGCGCGGCCAGATCGACGAGACCGAGGCTATCCTGCGCAGCACGGCTCAACCTTTGACGACCAGCCAAACCTGCGGCGCCCTCCCCGCCGGCGCTGTGCCCAACAACACCTATGGTTACGGGTTGATCAACGCGCGCGCGGCGGTGAGTGAAGCGCAAGCCGTGACCATAAGCATTACTGCGCCGGCTATCCAGTTCGTTCTGGAGCCATTGACTTACACCATCTGGATCACCAACCAGACGGCGCTGACTCGTTCCGGCGTGGTGTTGACGATGGTTTTGCCGCTTTCCACGTCACTTATATCGGCATCCGGGTCGCCGCTGGTTGCCGGTGATACGATCACATGGTCGATTGGCGCGCTTTCTCCACAAGCCAGTGTGTCCCACACCCTGGCAATCAGTGTGGCCCAACCGCATGTTGTCACGCTTGCGCGCAATGGCGCGACTTACGCCGGCCTGGCGGTTTCGCGTCGCGTTGAGGCCAGCCCGGTTGCTACGTTTGTCTACGCGCACCGGCGCTGGATGTTGCCGGTGTATCGCTGAATGATCTCTCCAGATCAGCGCCTGGAAACCGGCAGGTACACCCGGCGCACCTGCCAGCCGGGGTCGAGTTCAAATGCGCCGATATCCGGCCCGAACCCCATCGGACGCGGCTGGCTGTCGTAGTCATCTGCGACGCCGGCGCTGGTTGCTGTGTCCACGGCGGGGCTGCCGGCCTGCAACCGGTAGTTGTCCATAGCCGGATCGACAAACAACGGGATGCCGCTGCGCGTGTTTGCGCCGCCGGCCACCTGACCGACCACATTCGTCATCACGCCATAGAACAGGTTGAAGTCCTGCGTGACCGACACCGGCCCCCCACGGTGAATGCCGATGCTGTGGCTTGTGACGATGGTGTTGGTGATGTGCGCGATGGCGTCGCCGCCGCCGCTGGCGTAGATGGCCGATTGCGGATTGAGTGTGTCGCCGCCAACAATCGTGTTGTGCGCCAGGTGCGATGAGTACGCTGACGAGATGCGGATGGCTGCGCCGCCGACTGCGGACTCGGTGATGGTGTTGCGCGCGAATATGCTGTTCACCACCCAGTTCTGACGCGGGCTGTCGGGCGCAGTGTTCAACCGAATTGCGCCGCCGCCGCCGAGGCTTGGCGAGATGATGGTTCCGCCTGTGGCAGCGTTGCTGATGAACAAACTGGCGCTGATGACCGCACCGCCGGTAGTGTAGATCCCGCCGCCGGCCTGGGCCACATTGTTGCGAAAAATGCCGCGCGTCACTTCGAGCGGCCCCTGAGCAAAGATCGCGCCGCCGTTGGCGGCAAGATTGTTTTCGAACACCACGTTCTTCATTGCCAGCGCGCTGGAGTCGTTGACCAGCACGGCCCCGCCATTCAGCCCCGGCACATAGCCGTTGCTGAGGCGCAACCCGGTGAGGGTGACGCTGAATGGCGAGCTGTTCGTGCCGCTGATCTCGATCAGCCGGCCCGGCGGCGCGCCCGGGTCGCGTTGAATCGTCAGCGCATCTGGACCGGGGCCGTGGATTGCAAGCGACTGGATGATGGCCGGCAACGTTGATGTCAGGTTGATCGTGCCGGTCACGTTGATGAGGATCGTGTCGTTGCCGTCTCCGGCGGGACATGCGCCCACCGGCATGTCGAGATTGGCTGCCAGGATCCCATCTCGCAATGAACAGGCAACGGGGTCGCTCCAGCCTGACAGCGACTCCACGACGATGTAGCCGCCGGCAGCCTGCGCCCGTTGCGGCAGCACATGCGACGCGATGGCCCAGAGGGTGACCACCAGTCCGATGCACCCCGCGACGACACGCCACGCCGATCGCGGCGTCGCGCCGCGTGTGTCAAATGACGGTCGGCTGTCGGCGTGGCGCGCACTCGGCTTCGGGCGCGCCCGCGCAATTTGGTTCCTGAACATGCCTGACATTTCTTCCCCCTGTGAACGCGTGGCCGGCGCGCCGGCCGCGCACGATTTATCTACTCAATCGGTCTGTAAATAACCGGCATAAACACCTTTGCTGCCGGCTCGATCTCGATCTGAATCGACAACTCGAAATTGATGGCCTGGCCGTCGTTGCCGGTGGCCCGGCTGCTCAGCCGGCCCACAGTGGCCTGCGCCACGACGCTGAACGACAAGGTCTGTTGCGCGCCGGGCGCCAGATCGCCAGTCCAGACGACCTCGCTTGCCGCTTGCGCCGCCGTCGCGTCTTCTGCGGGGAAAGCAGCGCCATCGGGTATGCTGGCCGACAGCGTGATGCCCTGCGCGGTGCTCACGCCAACGTTGGTGACAAGCAGCGTGAAAGTCAGCAGATCGCCGGGGCGCGCGGTCAGGGCGTTCACGGTGTACGTGCCGGTGAGCGCGCCTCCGGGCGTGTTCGCCGATTGGAATATCACCGTGACTGCGCCAGAACGGCCATTGCCGGTGTGCGCCGCGACGGTTGCCGGTCCGGGGTCAACGCCCGACGTAAGCACGCTGGTGAAGCGCCCATCCAGATCGGTCGCCCCGGCTATGTCGCGCAACTGGCCAAGCGATGTCGTCAGAGTCACAGGTTCGTTCGGCGTGGCATTGCCAAATGGATCGACCACCGTCAGCATGATCTGACTGGCGCTGATGCCATTGGCGAGAATCAGGCCGGGCGACGCGCTGACGGAAAGGGTATAAGGCGCGCCAGCAGTGACATGAACGATGGCTGCGCCGCGCGCGGCGCCCTGCGTTGCTGTGACCATGCGACCGGAAGCCGGGCTGGTTTGCGCGGTGAAGACGCCGCCGGCGTCGATCACGCCGCCATTGGTTGTCCAGACTGGCGATACGGGCGTCACGTTGTTGTAGAGATCGACGCCTGTCGCCGTGAAAACCAGCGTTGCGCCGGCTGCGACCGTTGCCGGATTCGGCTGAACTGTGATTGTGGTTGCTGCGCCCGGTGTCAACGTGACCGGCGTGGAAGCAGTCAGCAACCCTGTTGACACGGTGATGGTGGCCGGCCCGGCGCGTGTGCCGGCATACCATGTGGCAAAGGATTGGCCGGCTGCATTGGTCGGATCGAACAGAGACAGGCCGCCTCTGCCGCCGGGCGCAATCTGACCGATGATCGCCAGGCCCGGCACAGGGCGCACCTGGGCGTCGGCGACGGTCACTGTGACTTGCGCGCTGGAGACATCGTCGGCCGGCAGGGTGGGTGGCGCGACTGCCAGCGCAATGCTGGCCGGCACGCGCGCTTCGCGCGTGACGACATTGCTGCTCATCTGCGAAACAGCATCCGATCGAACCTGAGCCACATTGGTCACGATGGCGCTGGATGCCAGAGCCGGGTCGATCACGACCGCGAACGTGAGGACAGCCACGCCGCCAGCCGGAATGTTGATCTGGGTCATCACAATCGCCGCCCCGACTGCGACCACGCCGGTGCCGGCCACACTGTCAGTCACCAGGTGTGTATGGGCGGGAATGGCGTCAGTGAGGGTCATGTATCCCATGGCGCTCGTCTCTGGCGCAGACACGACCACGGTGTAGGTAATGCGCTGGCCGGGCACGAGGATTTGCTGCGGCGGCATCGCCCACTTTGAAATGCGCTCCCCGTCGCTGACCGTGACAACCGCGGCGCTGGTATTGTCGAGGGGAGTCGTCTCCCAGTTCTGGCTGCCGATCGTCGCCGTGTTCGTGACGGGGCCGGGAGGCAGGTCGGGCGACAGGACACCGCTCAATGTGATGACGCCGGCAGCGCCCGGCGCAAGCGGGTTCAGCAGGTGGAATCGGTAGACTGCGCCCGGCGTCACCGTGACCGGCAGCGTCGCGCTGGTGGTGATATTGATCAGGCCATGTGGCAGCACATCGGTGACGACGACGCCCGACGCGCCGTGCGCGCCGGCGTTGCTGAACGCCAGGGTGAAATTGACGTTCCCGCCCGGCCGCCGGACGCTGGGCACAACCGTCTTGCGCATCCTCAGATCCACCCAGTGCTCGAATGCGCCAATGTCGGCTTGCAAGCCGAGTGGGCGCGTGATGCCATCCACATCTGCGCGGATGCCAATGTCAGCGCCCGCGTTGATAGCCGGGCTGTCGCCCATGAGACGGAAGTTGTTCTGGCCGGAATTGACGAACTGCGGCGCGCCGGTGATGCTGTTTCCGCCGCTCAGCACTGTTCCAAAGCTCCCGCCAAGCGTGTTGGTGACATTTGCGTGGAACAGGTTGAAGTCCTCGGTTATTGCGATCGAGCCGCTGCGGTGCAACGCGATGGTGTGGCTGGCAATGATCGTGTTGCGCACTTGTGCGCTGACTCCGCCACCGTTGGTGGTGTAGATGGCTGAGTTGGGCGTCGCACTGTCTTCGCCCACAATCGTGCAATGAAGGATTTCCGTATCGTTCAGCGACGAGATGCGAAACACAGCGCCACCGGGCGCGCTTGCGGGTATCCAGTTGCGGGCGAACACCGAGTTGACCACCCGGTTCGGTCCAATGTTGAGACGCACCGCGCCGCCGCCGCCCAGGCTTGGGGCGCCGCTGCCGTAGGCTGCGTTGCCGATGAACACGCTGTTGATGATTATCGTGTCGAGATCGGTGAAGGCTGCCCCGCCGGCGTTTGTGGCGCTGTTGTTCACAAAGAGGCTGTTCTCCACTGTCAGTGGCCCGCGAATGTGGATTGCTCCGCCATTCTGGGCGGTGTTGTTCTCGAACACGGCGTTCAGCACAGTCAGCCCGGAGTAGTTGCGGGCCTGGATGGCGCCGCCGTTGCCGCCCCCGGCCGCGCCGTTGACCATGCGCAGGCCGGAGATTACAACGGAGGGTGTCAGGCCCGTCGTGGCCGTGATGTCTACGAAACGGAATTGAGGGCCGGTTGGATTGCGCCACAGGCTGAGAGAAGCCGGCCCCGGCCCGACGATCGACATGCTGGTGGTGATGACCGGCAGTGTCCCTGTGAGCGCGAGTGTGCCTGTGACTGCAATGAGGATCGTGTCATCGCCGTTGCCGGCGCCGCACGCCCCGGCGGGCTGGTCGAGGTTGGCCGCTCGGATGGCGTCTCGCAGCGTGCAGTGTATGGCGCTGCTCCCGCCCGAAAGTGATTCCACGGTGATTGTGGCGGCCAAAGCGGATCGCTGCGCCATGAACACTGCCAGCCATGTGGCTGCCGCAATGCTGCACAGGAGCCAGACCAGGCGGGCCGGCCTGGGCGCAGAGAGGCGCACAGACAACTGACCCCTTATCGCAGTGTGGGCCTGATGGGTGCGCGCTTGATCGGCGATGCAGATTATCTCCATTGATGGTTCGTCTGATGCGAACGATATTTAAGCTTTGCTTAAACTGAAACTCTACAAGGACTGCGCGCCGAATGCACTGGGATCAACAACAGTCCTGCATCCCGTGGGTTTTCTCAGGAGCGACTGTCTTTTCCTCGGGTGTATTTCTTAGCAGGGGCAAGCGGCCTTCCATAACGTGTCGAAACGACGACTCATCACAGCAGTGCGAAACGGCAAGACGTTGCTCAGGCCGGCGCGGGACCAGCGCATCCCACTCTGGCTGAAACGCGCCTTGATCTGTTTGGCGCCAGCTTCGATCGTCCCGCTGCCGATAGGCAAACCGGCAGCTTGAAAGTCACGGTATTGCATGCGTTCGTGGTGCGTGCGGAAGTAGCCGGCTTCCACACGCAGGGTGTCGCTGCGCCGAGCATCTGAAGTGCGCTGGCGCGCTTCATCCAGGCAGTCGGCGAGGGTGCTGGCCTGTCCGTTGTAGAGCAGAGGGGTGTGTTGGCTCACCCAGGCCGCCGCCGCCTCTTCCGTGTCATGCAGGGCGTGGGCGGCCTCCCACAAGTGCGTTTTGGCGTGATACCAGTCCACAATATGGGCGCTGTCAGGAAAGTGTCGGCTGGCCAGGTTCCAAATCCACTCGGCCCCATCGGCGGTGACCGAGGTATCCGCAGCGCGATTCCAGTGCCGTGCGTCGGCCTCGGCGCTCAGCTTCTCGCCCAACGCTTCCGGCCCACCCAGGTGCCAGACAAACGATTGCCGACAGGCTTTCCGATCCGGGATCGGCGTGCCGGCGCGATTCACACGCGGCGGCGGCGATTTGTCTCCTGCGCCGGCTGGCTTGAGCGCAACCACCTCGAACACACAGCCGATTTTCACCTCTTTCCAGCCCTCGCCGCGCACATTCACCATCGCGCCATCCAACGAAGCTCCCATCTGGCACTGGCCAGGCTCTGGCGTTTGCGGCGCGCTCAGCCTGGCGCTCGCGCTTTCGGCATCGCTTGCCTGAGCGCGCTGACCGGCCTCTTGCACCCGTCGCCAGATTGTTGTGTCCGACACCTCGACCAGCATCAACCGCTCCATCAGTTGCGCCGCCACCTCGTAGGGCAGGCACGCCCCCAGCAGCACCATTTCGCGCTCCAAACTGGCGCTGATCTGCCCCCGGATGCCCAGGCGCTCGTCCAGAGGATACCGCCCCCGGCACT
>CALBEF010000002.1 GCA_937927775.1 uncultured Anaerolineae bacterium
AGACAACGCGCGCTCGCTGAAGAACGCTGCGAGGAACGCGATCATGAGCAGGCGCAGGATTTCGGACGGCTGCACAAACAGGCCGGCCAGGCTCAGCCACAGGCGCGCGCCTTCGCCGGCCGGATTGACGCCGAAGAACAACGTGCTGCCCAGCAACCCAAGCGCCAGAATCAGCCAGGTGTATTTGAACCGCCGCAGCCAGCGCAAGCGCACATCGTCCGCGCGGACATCGTCCGCGTTGTCGCGGCTGGAGGCGACCGCGAGCATGGCGATCGTGGCGACGGCCAGCCACGCGGTCTGCCGGCCCAGGAAATTCGGCGCGACCCGGCCAACGACCAGCAGCCCCCAGCCGGCCAGCAGCATGGCCGCCGGCAACAACAGCGGATCGCGCGCCGGCGCAACCCGGTTGAGCCACACATGCCCCCCGACGATGCACACGGTTAACGTGGCAGTTGCCGGCAGCAGGATGGATGGAGCATATCCCAGCGTCAGCAGAGACAGCGCGCCGATCGCGTGAAAGACCAGCGCCGCCGCAAGCAGCAGCCGTTCGGCCTGGCGCGGGCGCGAAGCGATCACGCAGATTTTCCCGGCGCAGCGCTGTGCGCGCGCAGACGCGCGCCGATCACATCCCGCAGCCGCTGCTCGACAACGTCGGGTGGCGCGCTTGCATCTATGATGACCCAGCGCCGCGGTTCTTCCGCTGCCAGCGTCAGATAGCCGGCTCGCACCCGCTCGTGGAAGGCGATTGGTTCTGCGTCCAGCCGGTTCATCCCGCCGCGATCACTCACCCGGCGTTGCAGGCCGGTGTGTGGATCGATATCGAGGCACAGGGTGAGATCGGGCTTGATGCCGAAGGTGGCGAAATCGAGCAGGACGCGCAGGATGCCGAGGTCCAGCCCGCGCCCATAGCCCTGATAGGCCAGTGTGCTGTCGGCGAAGCGGTCGCACACCGCAATGCCCCCGCGCGCCAGGTGCGGCCGCACCTTCTCTGCCATCATCTGCGCCCGCGACGCGCAGAAAAGCAACATCTCTGCGCGCGGGTCGAGGTGGGTGTTGGCGCGGTCCATCAAAATCGCGCGCACACGATCGCCGATCTCGGTCCCGCCCGGCTCGCGCATGGCCAGCACATCGTGCCCCAGAGACGCAAGCCAATTGGCAATGCGCCGCGCCTGCGTCGTCTTGCCGCTGCCGTCCGGGCCTTCGAGGGTGATAAACATCGCCGTCAATCCCGATAGATGCGCACGCGGCGGTAAGGCTCCTTGCCGTAGGAGTGCGAGACCAGATTGGCCGAGCGCGCCATTTCATGTTGCTGCCGGCGGATGAAGGCGTTCTGGGGCGTCAGATCAACCATGCGCTCGCCGGCCAGCACGCGCCTGACCGCTGTCTCCGACTCCTCGATCGCGTCTTCGTAGGGCGTCGATTCTGTGGAACTGAGGCTGAACAGGTCGGCCAGACAGTTCTCCATCTGGGTGAGTGAATTCGAGCGCAACACGTAGATCGGGATATTCAGATGTTCCGCCTCGGAGATGACCCTGGGGCGCTGGCGATAGTACGCCTTGGCCGTGATCAGCACATCGGCGTCTTCGAGGCTGTCCACGATCTCGGCCGGCACGCCCAGTTGCCGCACCGACTGGGCCAGCCGGTTGCGCGGGATGCCGAAGGCGTACAACTGCATTGTTTTCCCGCGCAGCCGGGCCGGCAATTCGGCGCCTGACTCCGGCTCGCCCTGGCGGATTGCATCTGCGGTGGCCTGCATCCGCGCGGCCGGCTCTGTCATTGGCGCAGAGGCAGCCGGCACGCCGTGCTCTGTCCGGGCAGCCTGGGCGAACTGGCGCTGGGGCGAGCGCAGCGCCTGCGAGTCGGGCATGGTCTCTGCCCGCGTTACTCGCACTTTTTCGATCCTGACCTCCCCGCCGTCATAGTAACGCAATTCGGCCATTGGCGGCTTGCCGCGCAGCAGCGAATCCACCGCCTGGCCGACATCGGGGTGCACGAGCAGTTTGTGCCGATCCTGGATCTCGATCAGGATGTCGAAGGTGGGCGGCGCGCGGCGCTCGAGCACGGTTTTCTGCGTGCCGCGCCGGCGCGCTTCTTCGTCGGACAGGGTCACGCTTTCGATGCCGCCCACCAGATCGCTGAGGGTGGGGTTGGCCATCAGATTTTCGAGCGTCTGCCCGTGCGCGGTGCCGATCAGTTGCACACCCCGCTCGGCGATGGTGCGCGCGGCCTCGGCTTCGGCGGCGCGACCGATCTCATCGATGACGATGACCTGCGGATTGTGATTCTCGACCGCCTCGATCATCACCTCGTGTTGCAGGTTGGGAGTGGCGACCTGCATCCGGCGCGCCCGGCCTACCGCCGGGTGCGGGATGTCGCCATCGCCGCCGATCTCGTTGGAGGTGTCCACGATGACCACGCGCCGGCTTTCCGCCAGAACGCGGGCTGCTTCGCGCAGCATGGTTGTTTTGCCGATGCCGGGCCGGCCCAGCAGCAGAATGCTCTTGCCGGAGGTGATGATGTCCTCGATGATGCCGAGCGTGCCATACACGGCGCGACCCACGCGGCACGTCAGCCCGACCACCGTGTTGCGGCGATTTTTGATGGCCGATATGCGGTGCAATGTGCGGGCGATGCCGGCGCGATTGTCGGCGTCGAACTCGCTGATCCGGCTCAGCACATACTCGATGTCCGCTGTGGCGATCTCGTCGTTGCGCAGAATTTGCTCGCCGGCGTGGTCGCCGGCGTAGCGCGACTCGGGCGGGCGCCCCAGATCCATCACCACTTCGATCAGTTCGTTGAACTGCTCGATTCGTTTCAGCGAAGCCACAATCGACGGCGGCAGCACGTCGAACAGGGCGTCCAGATTGTCAGTTATTCGGATTTCTTGCATACGTGTATGCGGACGATGTCCGCCGGATCATATCTGCCGGCTCATGTCCGCGTGGATTGCATCCGCATGATGCGCATTTTGATGCGCATTCGGCTTGCCGTGCGCCACCCCGCCCGCAGCGGTCCTGGCGTCCAGGCTCCACACCGGCTGCTTCACCATTGCAGTCGTGTGCTTGATCATGAGAACGTTCGACGTGACGTGGGCAAATCCCAGCCGGCCCAGCGCCGGCAGCAGCCAGCTCTGATAGCTGGGCACGGTGCAGTAGATCGGCCGGTCGCCGGTTCGCCCGCACATCTGGCCCAGCGCATAGCGCAGCACTGCTTCGGCCTGATCTTCCGCGCTTGCATGGAAGAGCATTTGCAGTCCATAGCCTCTGCGTCCGCGCCGGATCGCCACGTTGCCGGTCAACTCGCCTTTGTTGAACAGGCTGAATCCGCAGTCGATGCGATGGGTCAGCCGGGTCAGGTCAGACGTGGTCTCTGCCCGTTGCATCAGTTTCGGCACGGTGCGCAGTGTCAGCAGCCGGATCAGCGGCTCGTCGCTGTCCTGCTGGGGTCGCAGCCCGGGCATTGCTTCTGCGGGCGCGTCGAGTTTGCCGGGCACGCGCGGCAGCTTCAACACGTCCTGATGGATGAGCGGGCTGAAGCCGGCGCTGTATAGCGCGTCGGCCTCGCGGATGCCATCTGAGCTGCCGTTATCCGGCGCTTCGGCGATGACGTGGACGGCGCCGCGTTCGGCTGCGTAACTGACCAGGGCCTGCGCCAGGTCAGCCCATGCGGCCGCCATGTCCTCGGTGCGCGGGACAGGGGCCATGTAGACCAGCGCCGCATAGCGCGGCCGGCTTCCGTTGCGCGTTTCGTCGGGGGCGCCGTCATCGCGTATGGCGTCTGCCGGGTCGCTCATCAGTTGCAGCAGGCCGAATGCTTCTCCGGCCTGGTCGTGGCTGCGCCGCACCAGAACAGTTCGATTGTCACCGCCCCCGGAAGCATACGCGCGCAGCGCCTCGCGCAGCGGCGAGAGTCCATCGACAGCGGCCAGTTCGTAAGCCAGCGCGCGCCCGAGCGGGCTAAGCCGCTGGACGACGCTGACATCTCGAATGTCGAATGGACGAACCATGGTCAGGAGTCAGGAGTCAGTGATCCTTGTTCGTGGGCGCGCCCGCAGGCGCGCAAAAACAGCGCGTGCATGCGCAGATCATCGGTCAGTTCGGGATGAAACGAGGTTGCGAGCAGGTTGTCCTGCCGGGCGGCGACGATCGTGCCGTCGTCGAGCGCGCAGAGCACGCGCACAGATTTGCCCACGCTTTCGATGATTGGCGCGCGGATGAACACGCCGGGAAATGGACCGTCGGGCAGGCCGGCGATATTCAGATCGCAGGTGAAGGAATCGATCTGGCGGCCAAACGCATTGCGCTTCACCTTCACGTCCATCAGCCCCAGCGTGACCTGATCGCGGCCCACATCTCTGGCCAGAAAGATCAGGCCGGCGCATGTGCCCCAGGTGGGCCGGCCGCTTTGCGCAAACGCCCGCAATGGCTCGACCAGTCCAAACCGTTTGGCGAGCTTGCCGAATGTGGTGCTTTCGCCGCCCGGCATGATGAGTCCGTCCAAACCCTCCAGATCGCGCGGCAGTCGCACCTCGCTGGGTTCTGCGCCCAGCCGCGCCAGCATCTGCTCGTGTTCGATAAAGTCGCCCTGCAGCGCCAGTACGCCGATCTTCATCCAAGTCGTCAGTAGCCAGTAGCCAGTAGCCAGTAGTCAGTAACCAGTCGTCAGAATCGATCTGACTACTGACTACTCTGTACTGACTACTTTCTACCAGCCCCGCCCGGCGATGCGCTCGACATCGGGCATGGCGCTCACATTGATGCCGACCATCGGCTCGCCCAGATTCTTGCTCACCTCTGCGACAATCTTCCAGTCGTTGAAGTGGGTGGTGGCTTCGACGATGGCTTTGGCGCGGACGGCCGGATTGCCGCTCTTGAAGATGCCGCTGCCGACAAAGACGCCATCGACGCCGATCTGCATCATCAGCGCGGCGTCAGCCGGCGTGGCGATGCCGCCGGCGGCGAACAGCACAACCGGCAGCCGGCCCAGGTCGGCGGTCTCTTCCACCAGCGCGTAGGGCGCCTGAATCTCTTTGGCGTAGGCGAACATCTCGTCGCGCCGCATGCTCTTCAGCCGGCGGATGTCGCCGAGGATGGCGCGGGCGTGCCGCACGGCCTCGACCACATCGCCGGTGCCGGCCTCGCCCTTCGAGCGGATCATGGCTGCGCCCTCGGAGATGCGCCGCAGCGCCTCGCCCAGATTGCGCGCGCCGCACACGAATGGCACAGCGAAGTCGCGCTTGTCCACGTGGTGCTCTTCGTCCGCCGGCGTCAGCACTTCGCTTTCGTCGATGTAGTCGATGCCGATGGCCTCCAGGATGCGGGCCTCGGCGAAGTGGCCGATGCGGCACTTCGCCATCACCGGAATCGTGACGGTCTCCATGATGCTCAGAATCAGGGCCGGGTCGCTCATGCGGGCCACGCCGCCCTGTTTGCGGATGTCGGCCGGCACACGCTCCAGCGCCATGACCGAGCAGGCCCCGGCTTCCTCAGCGATGGCCGCGTGCTCGGGCGTCACCACATCCATGATGACGCCGCCTTTCAACATTTGGGCCAACCCGCGTTTCAGTTCGTCGGTGCCCACGCGCCGACCGTGCGCGCCCATGCCCTGGCCGTTGATGCCGGCGCTGTGGGCTGCATCTGCTGTGCCATTCCCGGCGCCGTTTTGCTTGATGTCGCTCATCTCTGCTGACTCCTTACGCATCTGGAAGTGCCCGCTGGCTTCGCCAGGCCGGGCAAATCACGTTTCACTTTGCTAACAAGCAATTCTACCATCCGCAGTCGGCGAATTTGACTGCAGCGTCAGCAGTATCATGGCCGAAGCAGGCTTTTTCGTCATTGGCGGCCTGGAGATCGCTGCGCAGCGCGCGTTTGCGCCGGGCAAAGTGCCCGCGAATCAACGCAATCCGTCCGTCATACACGAAAGGTGTATCAGGCGCAGCGAACGACATCGGGCTGATTGCATCAGGCCGGCAGGCACACAACACCTTGTTAACTGTGCCCATGTCCATAGCCTTCATGGCACAGGCTTTGTCCCCTCTGTTTTAATCTCCAGGATCTCGATAACGCGCAATAGTATTGCGTTTTTGATACGGCAGTAGTTAAGCTAGATTTTACATTGTTTTAACACAATTTTTAATTAGTGTTAACACTTTCGTGGTACGCTGCACTCCTGTTCAAAGCCATCTTGTCCGGTGCGCGGCACATTTCGCGCTGCGCGCTGCCAGAAAACAGGAAAACCGGAGTGCTATGTTTCGCAAGTCCATCGTCTCACTGCTTGTGATTTCGCTTACCCTGTCATCCGTCCAGCCCGCCCAAGCGGCAGCCAGACACTCTTTTAACACCCCTTTAGTCGCACGTGGTCTGGAGAGTCTGCCCGCGGCGGCCCAGAATATCTTTCGAGAAGCACTCTCCAATGCGCCGGCCGCTGCAGCCGCCAGCGCAACAACGGTCGCTGTGCCCACCCCGCAGGCCAGGCCGCTCGTGCTGGCCCGCACTCAGTCAGCCTACACCCCCAGCGGCCTGCTCA
>CALBEF010000003.1 GCA_937927775.1 uncultured Anaerolineae bacterium
TGCCTGTAGGGCAAGCCGCCGGGCTTGCCCTGCTTTGCAGGCCAATTGGCACACCGGAAAATGCGGGAGGCATTTCCCAGCGGGGGCAATCCGAGCCGTTGCGCGCGCTCGTTGCGCGGGATAAATCCGCGCGCAACGCAAGGCGAAACGGGCCTGTTTGTTCGGTGGGGTGTGACGCCAACAGGCCGCTGCTGGCTGTCAGCGCGTCACATCCACCGGCTGGCCGGCATACGTCCCCGTCACCCGCGCCCGGCCATCGCCCTCGCGCGCATACGCCAGCCGGCCCTGCGCCGCGCCATCCACCAGTCCCTCTAAGCTGAAGCGATCCGCTTTCACGTCATATTCGCCGGCCCCCGTGAACGCCAGCCCTCGGCTGAAGCTGCACGCCTCCAACACAAACACCACCTGCTCGCCGCGCATCTCGAAAGACACCCATCCCCCACGCGCACAGCCGGCCGCGACCTTGTCTGCCCCATCCCAGTAGTAATAGTCCGGCAGGTGCTCGATCTCATCGTTCAGCGCGCGCATGGCTTCCAGCGCGTCGGCAAAACGGGTCACATCCGCCGGCGCGATGGGCGTGTAGTCGTCCATCCACAGGTCGTCGCAGCGTGTTTCGCGTTGCGCGGGCGGAATCCCCTCCACCAGAAAGCGCGTCACGGCGTTGTCCACACAGCGGTTGCCCCGCCCGAACATCACATGCGCCCCGCCGCGTGTGGCAATCAGGTAGCCATCCTCCAGCCGGCGATAGATGCGCTCGCCATTGGCGAAAGGCGTCAGCGGGTCGGCGGTGGCGGCCAGCGCCAGCGTGGGAATGCCAGGCGCGGTGAACGGCGCAGGGCGCGGATTACGCCGGCCCACAGCCGGCCAAAACGCGCACGGCAGATCGCTGTAGAACAGCCCGCCCAGACGCGGCGCGCGCTTCAGAATCTCCTGGCCGGCGTTCAGCCAGACCGCCGCGCGCGTCGCCGGCGACTCATCCGCGTCGTCGGCATAGTCCAGGCATGTCACCGCGTAGTAGGCTGCGTCTGAATAGCCCTGGTCGGCCTCGACAGTCAAAGTGTCGGAGCGCAACCCCAGCGCGCTGTGGAACAGGCGCGCCAGCGGCACGAAATCACCCTGCGCGCCGGCGGCGATGGCGCGTAGCGCCAGCACGCGCGCGTCAGGGGCGCCGAGAAAGCTCGCCACGGCTGTGTCAATGTCCGAGCGGGACAACGCGCGGGCAGCCATTTCGCCAGTGCTCAATGGGAATTGAAATACCACCGGCCCCCGCGCCACCGACGCCAGCAGCCGGTCGTAGGCGGCGTCGGGGTCGCCGGCCATATCGCCCGCGCATTGCGCGTCGGCAGCGCAAGCCGCCAGCGTCTGGGTCAGCACGTTTTCCAGGGCCAGCGTGGATTCGCTTGCATACGCCACAGCCGACAGGGTCAGGTCCACCGGCGCGTCCAGCACCAGGCCGGCCGTCTGCCCGGGGTGGCGCGCAGCGTAGGTCTGTGCGAGTTGCGTGCCGTAGCTCTCGCCGTACAACCACAGCCGGTCTGCGCCGACGCTCTGTCGAAAACGCTCCAGGTCTTGAACTGCCTGGTAGGTGCTGAGGAAAGGCAGAATGTCGGCTGCGCCGGTCTGGGTCACACAGGCGTCGGCAAACGCGCGCGCCGCTTCCAGCAGGGCGGCGCGGCGGTCATAGCGTGGCGTGTCGGCGGTGAAGTAACGCGCTGCCGCATCTGCGCACTGGATGCCGCGCGACAGGCCGGTTCCGCGCTGATCGAAAAACACGATGTCGAATCGCTCGCGGATGCGCGGATCGTAGGCGTCCACGTAGGCGTCGGCGAGCGCCAGCCCCGACGACCCCGGCCCGCCTACCGCCACAACCAGCATCCCCTTGCGCAGGCCGGAGGCCGGCAACACGCCGAACACCACCGGAATTGTCGCGCCGCTCTCTGCCACAGGCGCGTCGTGGTCGAGCGGCATGTCGAGGGTGACGCAGGTGAACGCGCTGGCCGGGCAGGGGGTCGCCCCCAGGCGGGCCAGCGTGTCGGCGATTTGCGATTTTGGATCTCCGATTTTCGATTGCGGTGTGACAGAGGGAGTAGGAAGAACGCGTTCAGGAGTGGGCAGAGGGATCGGCGTTGCAGCGGACGGCATCTGCGTTGGTGCCGGCACAGTAGCGGTCGGAGGCGGCGCAGGATCAGGCTGCATCGTATCGCAGGCTGCGCTCAGCGCCAGCAACATCGCTGCCGGCAGCGCATATCTCACACGCGCGCGCCATCGTCCAGGCATAGCCGTGGTTTGTTGACCTCTTTTTTACCCCGTCATGCCTCGCGCAGGCGGCATCCAGAACGCATGGCCGGCGCTGGATTCCCGCTTGCGCGGACATGACGTTTTCCCTGCCGTCTCCACCACCGGGATAGACTCTTAGCTGCGAAACCACACGCGCATCTCGCCCGGCGCGCGGTTGTCCCACACGCAATAGGGCACGGCGGTGACTTCGGCGCTGGTGTAGCGGGCCGGCCTGGCCGGCGCGTACAGGCTGCTCGCCGGGGCCGGCTCCAACACTTTGACTGCGCCGCGCA
>CALBEF010000004.1 GCA_937927775.1 uncultured Anaerolineae bacterium
CGTGTGCCTGTTCGGACAGAGCGCGCTAAACCAGACCCAGTTCGCGCGCGCGGGCGATGGCCTGGGCACGATTGCCGGCCTCCAGCTTTTGCAGGATGTTGTGCACGTGCCACTTGGCCGTGCCGGGGCTGATGAATAACGCGGCGGCAATCTCGGCGTTCGACTTGCCGGCTGCCACCAGCGCCAGCACGTTCAGCTCCTGCGCGCTCAACGGCGCCGGCAATCCCGATTGCGCCTGCGCGTGTGGCAATGTCTGCAATGCCTGCAACACCGTATCCGCAAACGCGCGCGCAGACGGGCCAACGGCAGTCCGGGCCGCTGTCAGCAGTTGCGCCAGCGCCGCGCCACCCGGCAGGCTGGCCGCATCCACAAATGGCCGGCGCAGACCTTCCGGCGCGGCGAGCAACAGCGCCTCTCGCAGATATCTCAGCGCAGCCGGCGTGTCGTCGCGCGCCTGTTCAACCACAGCAAGCAGCGCCATCGCCTCGATGACGCTGCGCATGCGCCCGGCAGGACGGGCCGAAGCCAGTAGCGGCAGCAGGCATTGCGCTGCCGCGTCGCCCAATCCCTGAGCCAACCGCGCACACGCCAGCGTCAGGTCTTCATATTCGCGCAGATAGTCAACGCGCTGCGCAGAGCGCGACGCCTGATACGTATCGGCCCAGATCGTGGCGAGGCCGGTCTCACCTTGAGCCAGATGCAGCCGCGCCATCTGCGCAGCCGACAGCGCCGACAGCCGCGCGATGCCATAGGCTTGCGTTATTGTGTCTGCCTGCGTCATGGCATCCAGCGCGCCGGCGGCGTCACCCAGCGCCTGCCGGAGCCGCGCCAGGCACGCCAGTTCCCAGCGCAGATCGTCGGTCAGACCGCCCCGGCGCGACAAGTCCATCGCCGCTTCCAGATTGCGCTGCGCAACTGGAAGATCGTGCCGTTCGAGCGCGATCTCGGCCAACACCGCCCACGCCCAGCCGGCCGGCGGTTCTGCGGGGCGGGTGGTCTGATGGTTGCGCTGAGCGGGCCTGTCGAACTCGCCGGCTGCCAGATCGAGCGCCTGCCGGCACGAGCGCTCGGCCAGCCGCAACCGGCCCAGGTTCAACTGAGCCAGAGCCGCCTCGCAACGCGCGTTGATCGCCAGATAGAGCACACCGGTTTCCGTTGCCAGATCGCTGGCCTGTATAAAAAGACGGGCAGCTTGCTCCATATCCCCGCTCAACTCATGCGCCATACCCAGCGCATCCAGCGCGCGGGCGCGCGCATGAGTTGCCGATGGAGACAGGCGCTGTAGCGCCTGCGCCGCCCCTTCGATGGCGCGGGGCAACTCGCCGCGCAGGGCGGCAATGCCGCTGCGATACAGCGCGATCAAGGCCGGCAACTGCGCGACAGGGTCAGCCGGCGCGGCATCGCTGCGCAACGCCTGCTCGGCCCGGTCGAGCAATTGCTCGGCGTGCTCGATGCGCCCGGCGAGAAACAGCGCCCGCGAGGCATGGACGCACAATAATGGTCGGTGTTGCGCGATCTGAGCCGGCAGCGCGTCGAGCCAGCCGGTCAGCGTGGAGAGCGCGCCGCCCGACCATGAGGAGGTCTTCTGAATGGCGCGCTCGATCACATCCGCCGCTTCTTCAAACCGGCCATCGATGCCTGCCGCCAGCAGCGCGTAATGCACTGCCTCGAAATCCAGCCCGTTGTCCTCGTGCCAGCGCGCCGCGCGTCTGAGCAGGTCTATGCGCTCATCGCGCGCCAGTTCTGCGCGCAGGTAATCGGCGAAAAGATGGTGATAGCGACACCAGTCGCGCTCATCGTCCAGCGGGATGAGGAACAGGTTGGCCTGCTCCAGCCGGCGCAACATGTCGCGGCTGTCGCAGCGTCCGGTTAGCGCATCGCACAAGTCAGCATTGAACCGGTCGAGCACAGCCGTGCGCGTCAGGAAGTCGCGCACGGCGTCGCCCTGCTGGCGAACCACCTCCTCGGCCAGGTAATCGAGCACGAAGCGATTGCTGCCCCGGAAGTGCTGGATGAACGCAGCCGGGTCGGGCAGATGTTGCAGCGCCAGCCCGGCGAGGCGCAGGCCGGCAGCCCATCCTTCTGCGCGCGCTTCGAGCGCGCTGACCGATTCTGGCGACAGGTTCAGGCGCATGCACCGGGCGAAGAACTGGCTGGCTTCGTCGAGCGTGAAGCGCAGATCGCGCGCGCGCAGTTCGGTCAACTGTCCTCTGGCGCGCAGGCGCGCCAGAGGAAGCGGCGGGTCGGCGCGCGTCAGGATCACAAGATGCAACTGGGGTGGCTGATGGTCAAGGCAATAGGCGACTGCCTCGTGAATCTCAGGATGGGCGATGGTGTGATAGTCATCCAGCGCGAGCACGATCCGGCCTTTCAGCGCCGCCAGATCGTTGATAAGTTCGTCGAGCATGGCCGACCACGCCGGCAGTTTCGGCAGACTGAGCAGGCTCTGAGCGCGCCGTCCCAGCGCGCCGAGGTCCGGCGCGCCGCTCACACGCTGCAGCGCGGCCAGCCAGTAGCCCCAGAATCGCGCCGGGGCGTTGTCGGAAGCGTCGAGCGACAACCAGGCTACCCGGGCATCGCTGTCGGCGGCAGCCGTCTGTTTCAGCCACTCGGCAGCCAGAGTGCTTTTGCCATATCCGGCCGGCGCGCAGATCAGTGTGAGCCGACGCCCTTCGCCCAGACCAGCGCGCAGGCGATCGAGCAGGCGGGGGCGCGCCACGCTGTCAGGCCGGCCGGCCGGCATGTGGAATTTGGTTTCGAGGAGGGCGCTCATGGAGGTCACAGATCGATCGTGCCCATTCTACCCATGCCTCCAGGGAATGCGGCTGAGCGTTCACTGGCGCGCCCGGAGCAGCAATCATTTGTGCCGCCTTGTCCCGGATATCGCGCTCGGTGGTTGACTGACCGGCCACCAGCGCCGGCAAGGCTGTCCCCGCGCTCATGCTGGACAGGTGATCCGCGTGCAGCCACACCATCTGCACACATGGCCGGCCCGCAAGCCGGCCTGCGCGTGCGTCGTGACCAGCGTGTTGCGCGCAATCACCGTGCGTGTCAGACCGTCTTCCACAATGTCCACATCGTACCCGCGCACCCCGGCCCCGGCATCCACGCCGGCGATGCGCAACTCGCTCACCCCATTCGTGCTGCGGCTGTAGGCGCTCAGCACCACCTCCGGCGGCGTCACGTCGCGCGCCAGCCGCAGCGTTCCCCCGTCCCCTGAGCCTGTCGAAGCGTTGCCGGCCCGATCCCGCGCCGTCACCGTGAACACGCCAGCCTGCGCGCTGGCCGGCCCGAATGCGTAGCGCAGCGAGCGCGTCGCGCTCGACTGCCCGGCCAGCGCCATCGTCCGCTACAACAACCCCTGCCAGGCGATTCTGCCCCCGCTCGGAAATACAAAAGACCCTCCCACAGGTTCCAAACCCGCGGGACGGTCAGCCCCTGTCGAAACAGGCTCTCAACGCATGACCATGCCGGCTGCGCCGAGCAGGCTGTTCACGCTGGCGCTCATCGCGCTGAAGAACGGCAACGAGTACAGGCCGATCACAAAGCACAGGACGATCAACGGCGCCACCGCCAGCGCCTCGCGCCAGGTGATGTCCGTCAATTTCTCGTTGGCCGGGTCGCGGCTCTCGCCGAGGAAAATCTTCTGGTAGAAGGTTAGCAGGTACACCGCGCTCAGCACCATGCCCAGCGCGGCAAACGCTGTCCAGAGCTGGTTGGCCTGGAAAGCGCCTTGCAAAATCACGAACTCGCCAACGAAACCGTTGAGCGCCGGCAACCCAACCGAGCTGAGCACGAGGATCAGCGCCAGCGCGCCATACAACGGCATCTTCGCCCACACCCCGCCAAAGCGCGCCATCTCGCGCGTGTGCCGGCGCTCGTACAGGTAGCCGACCACCATGAACAGACCGCCGGTGCTCAGGCCGTGGTTGATCATCTGCAACAGCGCGCCCTGCACGCCGAGCTGGTTCAGGCTGAAAATGCCCAGCACGATGTAGCCCATGTGGCTGACCGACGAGTAGGCGATCAGCCGTTTGGCGTCGCTCTGGGCAAAGGCCACGATCGCGCCGTACAAAATGCCGATCACGGCCAGGGCGATCATCAGCGGCGCAAGCTGCCGGCTGGCTTCGGGGAACAACGACAGGTTGAAACGGATCAGGCCGTACGCGCCCATTTTCAGCAATACCGCCGCCAGAATCACCGAGCCGGGCGTCGGCGCCTCAGTGTGGGCGTCGGGCAGCCACGAATGGAACGGGAACAGCGGCACTTTGATCACAAACGCGATGGCAAAGGCCAGGAACAGCAACGTGTTGGCCGACCACAGGCTGTTCTGCGCCGCCAGCCGCTCCAGGTCGAACGTGCCGCCGGAGACGCCCATGAACAGGATGGCGACCAGCATCAGCGCGCTGCCGGCCATCGTGTAGATGAAAAACTTGACCGAGGCGTACACGCGCCTTTCGCCGCCCCACACGCCGATGATGAAATACATCGGCACCAGCGCGAACTCCCAGAACACGTAGAACAGGAACATATCCAGCGCCAGGAACACGCCCAGCGTGGCCGTTTCCATGAGCAGCATCAGCGCGTAGTATTCCTTCTCGCGCTCGCGGATTGCGCCGGGAGAAACGGCGATGACGATGGGGAACATCAGTGTGGTCAGCATCATCAGCCAGATGCTGATACCGTCCACGCCCAGCTTGTAGCCGATGTTGTATTGCGGAATCCACTGCTGGGATTCGACGAACTGATAGCCGGCCTGCGCCATGTCGAAGCCGGCCAGCGCCGACAACGACGCCACAAATGCCGCCAGCGAGGCAAGCACCGCCACAATGCGAATAGCGCGCCCGGCGCTGCGCGGCAGGACGGCAACGATCAGCGCGCCGATAAGAGGGAGAAAAGTGATGGTCGATAGCATCTGGTCCTCCGGCTATCGCGCATTCGCGCCGGCGATCAAAAAGTACGTCACCAGAGCGACCACGCCGATGAGCATCATCAGCCCGTAGGCGCGCACAAAGCCGGCCTGGGCGCGGCGCAGCCAGCCCGCCGCGCCACGCGCCAGCCGGCCCATGCCGTTCACAATCCCGTCGATGCCGCCCAGATCGAGCACCGAAGCCAGGAAGCTGCTAAGCGTGTAGAAGCCCCTGACCACAACAGCTTGATACAGCGCGTCGAGATACCAGGCGTTCTTTGACAAGGCGTACAACGGCCCCAGCCGGCTCAGCGGGTCGGTCAGATCCGGCGTGGTGAAGGCGTTGCGATAGACCAGCCAGCCGGCTGCCAGTCCGCCCAGCGCGATCAGCGTGAACAGGCCGGCCACGCCGACATCCAGCGGATGCGTCTTGAATTCGCCCACTGCCGGCGACAGCCAGTAGCCCAGCGTGCCAACGCCGGGCAGATTGAGCGCGCCGCCCAGCACGGTCAACGCCGCCAGCGCAACCAGGGGCGCCGTCATGATGGCTGGCGACTCATGGGCGTTGCGCGCCATGTCGGTGCGCGGCTGCCCGAAGAACACCATCACCAGTTGCCGGCCCACGTAGAACGCGGTGAAGATCGCTGAAACGGTGAGCAACACAAAGACCGGCAGGTTGTGCTTGAGCGCATCGAGCACAATCTCGTCTTTGGAGAAAAAGCCGGCCAGCGGCGGCACGCCGGCCAGCGCCAACCCGCCGATCAGAAACACCACGAACGTGAGCGGCAACTTCGCCCGCAACCCGCCCATGTTGCGCATGTCCTGCGGGTCGGCAGGATGATGATGCCCGTGATGCTGCATCGCGTGAATGACCGAGCCGGCTGCCAGAAACAACAGCGCCTTGAAAAAGGCGTGCGTGACCAGATGGAACATAGCAGCCACATACGCCCCCAGGCCGGCGGCGGCCACCATGAAGCCCAACTGGCTGATGGTCGAGTAGGCCAGCACGCGCTTGATATCGAACTGGGTCAGCGCGGTGTAGCCGGCCACCAGCGCCGTCAGCGCGCCGACGATGGCGACGATGGCCTGTGTCGAGGGGGCAGCCTCGAACATGACGTGCGCGCGCGCCATCATGTAGATGCCGGCGGTCACCATCGTCGCGGCATGGATCAGGGCCGAGACGGGCGTCGGGCCGGCCATGGCGTCGGGCAGCCACACGTGCAGCGGAATCTGGGCGCTCTTGCCGGTGGCCCCGATGAAGAGCAGCAGCGTGATAGCCGCCACCGCCGCCTGAACAGACTCGCCCCCGCGCGCAACGCCGGCGAACACCTCGGCGAACGTCAGCGCGCCAAATGTGACGAACGTGAGCAGGATGCCCAGAATGAAAGCCACATCGCCGATGCGGTTGACCACAAACGCCTTGCGGCCGGCCTCGGCGTTTTTGATGTTCGTGAACCAGAAGCCGATCAACAGATAAGAGCACAGACCCACCAGCTCCCAGCCGACGAACATGAGCAGGAAACTGTCGGCCATCACCAGCACCAGCATCGAGGCGACGAACAGGTTGAGATAGACGAAGAAGCGCGCATAGCGCGGGTCGCTGTGCATGTAACCGATGCTGTAGATATGGATCAAGGCGCCGACGCCGGTGACCACCAGCATCATGGTCGCGCTGAGTGGGTCGATCAGAAAGCCGAAGGGCACCGTCAGCGCGCCGGCCTGAATCCACGGGATGCCGAGGTTGATCGCGCCCCAGGTCAGGCGTTCCGCTTCCGGCGCGCCGCCGAGTTGCGCGAACAGCGTCAGCGACACGGCGAAAGAGGCGACCACCAGCAGCGACGCCAGCCAGCCAACGGCCTTCTCGCTCATGTGTTTGCCGAGCGTGGCGTTGACCAGCACGCCCAGCAGCGGAAACAGAATCGGAGAGATGAATAAAAGTTGATTCATTGTGTGATTGTGTGATTGAGTCATCGGGTGATTGAGAGATTGGCCCAATGACTCAATCGCTCAATGGCTCAATGCTTCAATCAGCCTTTCAACTGCGCCAGATCGTCGACGTTCGTGCTGCGCCGGGCGCGGAAGATCGTCACGATGAGCGCCAGGCCGACGGCAACTTCGGCGGCCGCGACAGTCATGATGAAAAACACAAACATCTGGCCGTCGAGCTGGCCCCATTGCCGGGCGAAAGCGACCAGGGCCAGGTTGGCCGAGTTGAGCATCAACTCGAT
>CALBEF010000005.1 GCA_937927775.1 uncultured Anaerolineae bacterium
CCGCGCTATCCGCAGGCGCAGGAGCGCGCGCAGGCGCTGGGCATCGTCGATCGGGTGCGCTTCATCGGCGAGGTGAGCAACGCCGACATGCCGGCGCTGTACTCGGCCTGCGCCCTGTTCGTTTTTCCGTCGCTGTACGAAGGATTTGGACTGACGCCGCTGGAGGCAATGGCCTGCGGCGCGCCGGTGGCGTGCTCGAACACGTCGTCATTGCCCGAGGTGGCCGGCGATGCCGCGCTGCTGTTCGACCCAACGCGACCGGAGGAAATTGCAACACCCTGCGCGCGCATCCTGAACGATCCCGCGCTGCAAACGGCGCTGCGCGCGCGCAGCCTGGCCCAGGCCGCCCGATTCACCTGGGCCGAGACCGCCCGCCGCACGCTGGAGGTCTATCGGCGGGTTTTCGCGTCCGCAAACGGTTAGAATAGGGCGCTATGGCAAAGCAATACAAGAATCCGCCGGCGATGACAATCGACCCCCAAAAGAAGTACACCGCCCGCATCAGGACGGGCAAGGGCGATATTGTCGTCGAGCTGTTCGCGGACAAGACGCCAAAGACCGTCAACAACTTCGTCTTCCTTGCGCGCGAGGGTTACTACGACAACACCACTTTTCACCGCGTCATCAAGCCGTTCATGATCCAGGGCGGCGACCCGACCGGCACCGGCCGGGGCGGCCCCGGCTACCAGTTCGCAGACGAGTTTCACAAGGAACTCAAGCACGACGCGCCCGGCATTCTGTCGATGGCCAACGCCGGGCCGAACACCAACGGCAGCCAGTTCTTCATCACGCACATCCCCACACCGCACCTCGACAATCGCCATACCGTCTTCGGCAAGGTGATCGAGGGCATGGATGTGGTCAACGCGATTCCCGAGCGCGATCCGGGCCGCGCCCGCGAGCCGGGAGAAAAGCTCATCACCATTGAGATTGAAGAGTCGTAACCCCGCTCATTTCCCACACGATATCCCACACGCGCTGTGGGATATGGGAAAACGAATCAGCCCGGAGATTGAAGTCTCCGGGCTGATTCGTTTCGCAACCTCTGTTTCTGGTGAGGGCGGGGACAAGCCCTGCCACTACCTGGCGGCCGGCTTCACGCTGGGCGTTTCTTCGCCGATCGTCACTTCCTTCTTGCTCTGCGCCAGCGCCCAGATCACCCCGACGAGCAACACGAGCGCCGCGCCATAGCGCGCCACGTCGGACTCGATGGTGACCAGAATCGGCGCAATGATGAGCGAAACCAGGTTGACCACCTTGATCATTGGGTTCAACGCCGGACCGGCGGTGTCCTTCAGCGGATCGCCCACCGTGTCGCCCACCACCGCAGCCTTGTGGCGCTCGCTGCCCTTGCCGGTATTGGCCGCCAGATCGCGCGGCTCATCTTCGACCGACTTCTTGGCGTTGTCCCAGGCGCCGCCGGCGTTCGACATGAACACCGCCAGCAACTGGCCGGACACAATAATGCCCGCCAAAAAGCCGCCCAATGCCTCAACGCCGAGCACCAGCCCGACGATGATCGGCACGAACACGGCGATCAAGGCGAGCGGCACCAGCTCCTTCTGCGCAGACGCGGTCGAGATGCCGACTGCCTGGCGATAATCCGGCTTGACCGTGCCTTCCATGACGCCGGGGATGCGGAACTGCCGGCGCACTTCGTCCACGATCAACCCGGCCGCGCGCGACACAGAGCGAATCGACAGCGAGCTGAACAGCCAGGGCAGCGCGCCGCCCAGCAACAAGCCGACAAACACGGTCGTGTCGGACACACGGATCGAGTTCAACACGTCGATGCCGGGTTGCCCGGCGGCGAGCAACTGCGCCTGCACACGGCCCACATCTGTGATGTAGGAAGCGAACAGGGACACAGCGGCAATCACCGCTGACGCAATGGCAATGCCTTTGGTGATGGCCTTGGTGGTGTTGCCCACCGCGTCGAGGTCAGCCATGATCTGGCGGGCCTGTTTGGTGTTGTCGTCTTCCATGCCCGTCCAGGCCATTTCACCGATACCGTTGGCGTTGTCGCTGATCGGGCCGTAGGAGTCCATGGCCACGTTATTGCCGGTGTGGCTGAGCATTCCAATGCCGATCATGCTGACGGCGTACAACACATACAACGGCCCGTCAGCCTGGAAAAGCAACAACGCCAGCACGAAGCTGACCACAATCACCACCAGCGCCCACACGGTGGATTCGTAGCCGCTGGCCAGGCCGGAGAGAATCGTTGTAGCCGGGCCGCCCTTGGTCTGTTTGACAATCTCCTTGACCGGGGCCTTGGTGGTCGCCGTGAAGTATGAGGTGAGCGGGTTGAACGCCACCGCGAGGCCAACGCCGATAGCCGTCAGCGCGCCGAAGCGCCAGTCGCCCTCGTACAGGAACGAGATGATGAAGGCTGTGACAATGGTGATCACGCTCGACACTTCGTAGGAGCGGAACATGGCCTCTTCAGCGTCGTGGGCGCGCAGGAACTTGATCGGGAATTTCTCCCAGATCGGCACAGTGAAGGTGCCGATGATGGATGAGATGACGCCCACGCCGCGAATGAGCAGCGGGTAAATGATCCAGCGCGCGGGGTTTGCGTCTGCAATGCCGGCGGCTTCCTCCGCCGCCATCACTGCCAGACCGAGAATCAGGGCCGAAACGATGGTGACTTCATAGGACTCGAAAATGTCGGCCGCCATGCCGGCGCAGTCGCCCACGTTGTCGCCCACCAGGTCAGCCACCACAGCGGCATTGCGCGGGTCGTCTTCAGGAATGTCCTTCTCGACCTTGCCCACCAGGTCGGCGCCGACGTCGGCAGCCTTGGTGTAGATGCCGCCGCCCACGCGCATGAACAACGCCAGCAGCGTGCCGCCAAAGCCGAACCCCAGCAGGGCGTCGGGCGCAGCCTTGCCGAACACGATAAAGATGATCGTGCCGCCCAACAGACCCAGGCCGTCGGTCAACATGCCGGTGATGGTGCCGGCATAGTAGGCGATCGACAGCGACTCGTTGAAGCTGCGCCGCGAGGCCGCCGCCACGCGCACATTGGCCTGCACCGCCATGCGCATCCCATACTGGCCGACGATCAGGCTGAACGACGCGCCCAGAATGAAGGCGATGGTGCGCCCGATGGCGACGATGATGGTGGCATCGTCATGGAACATCTCGCGCGCCTCCAGGCTGGGCGGCGCCACGTACACGCTCAGGAACAGCGCGACAGCCAGAATGCCGATCAACGGGAGGATCGTGCGAAGCTGCCGGCCCAGATAGGCGTCGGCGCCTTCGCGGATGGCATTCCAGACTTCCTGCATCCTGGCAGTGCCCTTGTCCTTCTTCATCACGAGCGAGCGCAGGAACCATGCATAGAGCAGGCTGATAATCGCGATGGCAATCACCAGCCAGGGAACGATGCGCTCAAAATCATTGAGATTCGTCATCTGAGACATTGCGCTAAACCTTTGCTCCTTGTTTTTAATGGCCTGGCGCAGAGGATCAGGCGGCTGACTCACAACACTGCCCGCTTCATGGCGGGCAGCGCAGATGACCGTCGTCTCGGTCCTTCCTGATTCCAGGTCCTGTTTTGAGGTATCAGCGCAGAATTGTAGTAAAGAATCGGTATTGCGCAAATTGCCATCCCGGGGGCGTCGGGGCATTTGAGCGCAGGAGCATGGCGGGCGGAGTCTTTGCGCCGCGCCGACGCCGGGTAGAATCCGGCTCAACCATGAGCACGATCCATGACCTGCGCAGTTATCTTGAAGCCCTTGAGCAGAACGGCCAGTTGGCGCGCGTCCCCCGACCGGCCAATCTCTATCACGAAGTCGCCAATATCGGGGCCACCGTAGAGCGCACCGGCGGGCCGGCGCCGCTCTTCGAGCAGATTTACTACGACCCATCGTCCGACGGGCCGACGGATGACACGCCGCGCGCGTTTCCAGGCTGGCGTTTGTTCAGCAGCGCAGTCGCCAATCAGGAGCGCGTGGCGCTGGCGCTGGGCTGCGACAAAAGCCAGGTCACGGCGGCTATGGCGCGCGCGCTGGAGCCGGCCAGCGCCATTCCGCCGGCCTTCACCGAGCACGCCACATGGAAGCGCCACGTGATCACCAACCCGGACGAAATCGATGTGCGCGCGCTGCCCATCCCCAAACATGCCGTTGGCGACGGCGGGCGCTTCATCACCGGCGGCGTCATCGTCAGCAAACATCCTGAAACCGGCGTGGGCAACCTGGGCTACAACCGCATGGAGATTCTCGGCCCGCGCACCCTGGGCATGAACATCAACCAGTGGCGCGACGCGCAGCGCGCTCACGCCGCCGCCGAGGCAAAGGGGCAGCCGCTGGGCGTCGCGGTTGCCATCGGCCTCGACCCGGCGCTGATGATCGCCGCCGGCTGCAAGTACGAGGGCGACGAGAACAACATTGCCGGCGCCATTCGCGGCCGGCCGGTTGAAGTCACGCGCGGCGTCACCGTGGATGTGGACACCATCCCCGCTCATGCCGAGCTGGTGCTGGAGGGCCATGTGCTGCCCGGCGCGCGGCGCGAAGAAGGGCCGCTGGCCGAGTTTCATGGCTACTACGGCGAGCCGTGGCGCTCGCCGGTGTTCGAGGTGACGGCCATCTGTCACCGCGAGCAGCCGATCTACCAGACGATTGTGCCGGGGTGGAACGAGCACATCTACATTGGCAACGTGCTGCCACGCGAGCCGCTGCTGATGCGCTTTGTGTCACACGCCAGCAGGAATGTCCAGGCAGTGCACATCCCGCCCTACACCAACGGCTTTCTGGTGATCGTGCAACTGGCGAAGAAGGCCAATATGGGCGAGCCGCGCAATGTGGCCCTGGCCGCCTTTGCCGCGCATCCCAACTTCCGCGTCTGCGTGGTGGTGGAGTCCGACGTGAACATCTACGACCCGTCCGATGTGATGTGGGCGCTGACCACCCGCGTGGACTGGGGGCACGATGTGTTCACGGTGCCGGGCGCGCAGGGGCACGAGATGGACCCGGCCAACGACAGCAAAGGCATCGGCACGAAGATCGGCATCGACGCCACGTTCGACAAAGGACGCCGGCCCTACGGCCAGCGCGTCAACTATCCGATGGTCGATCTGACGAAGCACTTTTCAAAGGCACAACCCTGATCCGTCCTGATCCTGGCCGGCGCTGAGAGCGGCAAAGTAGTAGTCTCGTTCCAGCCAGGCCAGTTCAAAATCGTCTGCGCCCACAGTGATTGGCCCATCGGGGCGGTCGGGGTCATTCACAAACAGCGTCGCGCCTTCATATCCAATCACGACAAGCGCGTGATCCGTGTCGTATGTCCAGTGCGGCAAATTGCCGGTCTTCACAAAGGCAATGACAGGATGCCCATCATCGAGCATTTGCCGAAGGCCGACAAGAGAGGTTGTGCTATAGACAACACGGACATCAAAAGCCGTCAACAGGCGCACATTGGCAGCCGGCGCGCCGAACGGCTTGATGCGCAGCGCCGCGCGAATCTCATCGTAGTCCGTGTCGCGGCCATGATAAGCCAAAACCATTGCCGCGCATGCCGCAAGACAGTCTCCATCATCGCGCTGCTGGCGATGTGGAACCGAGAGCAAGACTTTCGGCACGGGCAGTCATCTCCGATATCAGTTTTGGCGTGACTTGCATCTGGCCAGTCTCAACGTCAACATCGATCAAGCCAACTTCACCCACGTCACCGCGCGACTTCATCGAGAGAATTACAGGAACACGCCAGAATATCCGATTCGCCAGCACAAGAACCGGTTCGCCCGCGTGCATCATGTAACTGATTTCATCGAGCACAAAGCTGTTCACCTTATGCCGGGCAGCATAGGCCGAAACGTTCATCTCGGCCCGCACGCGGATGTCCACCTCCAGCCGGCCAGTCGATGGCAGCGTTTGCACGATCGCATCCATTTGCACACCCTCACAGAAGCTCATTATATAGGTCTCAGGGGGTCGAAAGTTGAAGTGAACATCGACATCTGCTCAGCCACCGCTTTCGCTTCTATCGACTGTGCGGCGCGGCACTTCGTGATGCCTGCGACAACGCGCCTGATAGCTCTCGCTCGCGCCCACCAGAATGATGGGGTCTTCGTAAGCCGCCGGCTGACCGTCGATCAGACGCTGGGTGCGCGTAGCCGGCGCGCCGCATACCATGCAGATGGCGTGCAGCTTCTCCACTTCCTCGGCCTGCGCCATCAGGATGGGCATCGGGCCGAACGGCTCGCCGCGAAAATCCAGGTCCAGGCCGGCCACAATCACGCGCTTGCCTGACTCAGCCAGTTGGTCGCACACCTCCACCACGTCCCAGTCGAAAAACTGCGCCTCGTCGATCGCCACGACATCCGTCGCCGGGTCAACCAGTTGCAAAATCTCCTTTGCCCGCGACACCGGCACGGCGCCCATCTGCGCCCCGCTGTGCGAACTCACGCGATCCTGGCCATAACGCAGGTCCAGCGCCGGCTTGAAGACCTGCACTTTCTGCCGCGCAATCTCGGCGCGGCGAATGCGGCGAATCAGCTCTTCGGATTTGCCGCTGAACATGCTGCCGCAGATGACTTCGATCCAGCCGCCGTTGGGTTGTTGTTTCATCGATGTTCACCGTTCAGAGGCGCCGCGCTGCAACGCCCCCTGATTTGCGCGTGACATTATAGCGATGAGGGCCGGCTATTGGCCTCATATCGGCCAACAGTCTCATGCGCCGGCGCAGACACCGTTATACACTGTGGACGCAACAGGAGACCACATGTCATCACCCATCGTCGAGGCGCGCAACCTCACCAAACGATACGGCGACCTGGTTGCCGTCAACGATATCAGCTTCAGCATTCAGGCCGGCGAGGTGTTCGGCCTGCTCGGGCCAAACGGGGCCGGCAAGAGCACCGCCATTTCCGTCATGACCTGCCTGTTCCCGCCTACCAGCGGCCAGGTCAGCGTCGGCGGGCACGATGTCGTGAGAGAGGCAGATCAGGTCAAGCGCATGATCGGCGTTGTGCCGCAGGACCTCGCCCTGTACCCCACGCTCAGCGCGCGCGACAATCTGATCTTCTTTGGTGAAATGCACGGTCTGGGCGGCCAGACGCTCAAGCAACGCGTAGACGACGCGCTGGCCTGCGTGGCGCTATCGGATCGCGCGCACTCGCCCGTGCAAACCCTTTCCGGCGGCATGAAGCGCCGCGTCAATCTGGCAGCCGGCCTTGTCAACAACCCGACGATGTTGTTTCTCGACGAGCCAACCGTCGGCGTGGACCCGCAGAGCCGCAATCACATCTTTGAAACGGTCGAACGATTGAACCGCGAGCGCGGCATGACTGTGCTCTACACCACGCACTATATGGAGGAAGCGGAGCGCCTGTGCCACCGCATCGCCATCATCGATCACGGTCGCATCATCGCGCTCGACACGCCGCGCAACCTGATCGACATGCTGGGCGGCGGCATCATTCACATTGGCATGGCGCAGGCCGATGAGGCGCTGGCGGCAGCGGCCGGCCAACTGCCGGCGGTCAAAGCCGCCACCTTCCTGCCCGTTGCCCCTTCTGATGACGGCGCTCCCTCCAGACGGGTGCTGAAAGTCGAGGCGCGAAACGCCAGCGACGCTCTCATCCAGGTCATCCAGCTTTTCAGCGACCGGCGCGCCGACATGCTCTCTGTCGAGACCCTGGAGCCGAATCTGGAAAGCGTCTTTCTGCATCTCACCGGCAAGAGCCTGCGCGATTGACCATGACGCTTCTATCCATCATCAAGAAAGACCTCAAGCTGGTGCTGCGCGACCCCGGCGAACTGCTCACCCTGTTCCTGATGCCGCTGGCGTTCATTCTGCCCATCAGCTTTGCAATGGGCGGCGGAGACGGCTACGGCATCGACGCCAGCAATCGCCGCCAGCGGCTGCCGGTTGCCAACCTCGACAGCGGCGTCCGCGCCACTGCGCTGCTCAACGCGCTGAGCGACGCAGTGACCATCGAGAGCAGTTACACGCTTACTGCGGCCCAGTCGCTGGGCGTGGGCGCGACGGCCGAGTGCGCGCAGGCCGGCCCGGCCTGCGACGAGCGCATGGCGCGCGAACTGGTGGCCCAGTCCCGGCGCGCCGCCGCCCTCATCATCCCGGCCGGCTTCACCCGCGATGTCGATGCCGGGCAGCCGGTCACGCTGACGCTGATCTACGACCCCGCCGCCGATTTCGCCCAGCGCAAGATGTTCGAGGGCATCGTGACCGGCGTTGCCACCGAGATGTCCATCCAAAACAATGTCGAGCGCGGCTTCGATCAACTGGGAGACATGACAGCCATTGCGCCGGCCGATATGCGCGCCCGCATCGAGCGACAGATCACAGCCACGTCCAGCATGTCTGCGTCGCAGGCGGCAGCTATCTCGTTCGCCACGGTTCAGCCGGCCGGCTACACCCTCCGGCAGATGCCCAACACCTACCAGCAGACCGTGCCGGGCTACACGGTCATGTTCGTGTTCTTCATTGTGGCCTACCTGAACGGGACGATCAAGGATGAAAAACGCGCCGGCACCTTCAAGCGGCTGCTCAGCCTGCCGGTGTCTCGCGCGACCATACTGGGCGGCAAGCTCGGCGCGGCCATGCTGATCGGCGTCACCCAGGTGGTCGTCATGTTCAGCGCCGGCGCGCTTATCTTCGGACTGCAATTAGGCCCCGACCCGCTGGCGCTGGCGCTGCTCACCCTGGCGCTGGTTGCCTCGGCGACAGCCATCGGGCTGGCAGCGGCCACCACCCGAATCGGCGGGATCATCACAGCCCCGCTGATCGTGGGCGGGTTGCTGGGTGGCTGCATCTTTCCGCTCGATGTGATGCCCGGCTTCCTGCGGACGGTCAGCATGGCCCTGCCCCACAGTTGGGCGCTGGCCGGCTACCAGGCGCTGATGGTGCGCAACCAGGGGTTGCCGGACATCCTGCCGCAAATCGGTGTGTTGTTCCTTTTCGCTGCCGTGTTCTTTGCCATCGCCCTCCGGCGATTCTCGATCGACGAATAGACCCCTCATATGCTCAAGCAGGTCTTCTCACTCATGCGCAAAGAGTTGCGCGTCTTCTTCCAGCGCCCGGCGGAGTTCGTTGTGTTGCTGTTGACGCCGCTGGCCTTCATCTTGATCTTCAATCTGGTGTTCGGCGGCGACGACGTGCCCACCGTGTCGCTCTATGCCGTCAACGAGGACACAGGGGCGCGCGGCGCCGAGATCATCGACCGGCTGCGCCTGTCCGAAAATCTGGATGTCGAAGTGCTGCCCGCGCGGGCCGAAGCCGACCGGCGTGTGGGCAATGGCGAACGCATGGTAGCCCTGGTCGTGCCGCCCGGCTTCACCGATGCAACGCAGACCCCTGCCGGCGGGCAACTCCTTTTCATCGTCGATCCCGCGCGCAGCGAGCAGGCAGCCATGGTCACCGGCCTGGTCAACACGGCGCTCGCCCCGGTGATCGCCGACGCGGAGGTGACGCGCAATGTGCGCGACGGCGTTGCTTGCATGGCCGGCAGCGAGATGTTCATCGGCGCCGGCGCCACCACCACAACCACTGATGTCCTACAGTCCTTTTTGATCGCCGGCCTGACCGGCCTCATGCGCGAGCAAGTGCAGGCGGCGATCATCAACCCGCAGATATCGGTCGCCGCCCAGCCGGCCTCGGCCAGCAGCAGTCTCACGCGCCCCCCAACGCTGCTCGAATACCTGACGCCGGGTTACAGCCTGTTCTTCGCGTTCTTTCTGGTCAGCACGATCGCCGGCAGCATCCTGACAGAGCGCAGCCAGGGCACGTTCCGGCGTTTGTTGAGCCTGCCGACATCGCGCGGCGCGATTCTGCTCGGCAAGATGCTGGCCTATGGGCTGGTGATCGCGGCGCAACTGGTGTTTGTGTTTGCTGCCAGCGCGGTTCTGTTCCGGCTCCAACTCGGCCAGTCGCCGGCGGCGCTGGCGCTGATGCTGGCTGCCATCGCGTCGGCTGTTGTGGGCATGGGCATCATGATGGCCTCGCTGGTGCGCAGCGAAGGCCAGGCCGGCGGATTCGCCGCGCTGCTGACCATCCTGATGGCGGCGGTCAGCGGCGCTCTGTTCCCCGGCATCCGCGTGCCGATCGTCGAATACGCCACCCCCCACTACTGGGCCATTCGCGGTTTCCAGGACATTGTTGCGCGTGGACAGGGCGTGGTCGATGTGCTGCCGGAAGCCGGCGTCTTGTTCGGCCTGGCGGCCGCGTTTTTCCTGATCGGCGCGCGCCGGCTGCGCTTCGAATAGCCGGGCCGGCGTCCGTTTTCCTCATCACTCGTTCGCCGGCCTTTTCGCGCTATAATTAAAAAGATCGAGGTAATAATTATTACGCGCCTGCCCGTACAGGGAGCGCACGCAATCACATCTGGATTGAATTGGATTGGAGTTGAACATGAGCACACAAGACTACGCGCACCCCGAAGCGCTGGTGAGCACGGAATGGCTTGCGGCGCATCTGAACGACCCGGCCATCCGCATTGTTGAGTCGAATGAGGACCCGTTGTTGTACAGCGCCGGCCACATCCCCGGCGCAGTCAACATCGACTGGACTGCCGATCTGAACGATCAGATCGTGCGCGACTACATCAACTCAGACCGCTTCGCCCGCCTGATGTCGGAGAAAGGCATCAGCAACGACACCACGGTGATCTTCTACGGCGACAAGAACAACTGGTGGGCCTGCTATGCATTCTGGGTCTTTCAGTTGTTCGGCCACACCAACGCCAAAATCCTGAACGGCGGGCGCAGGAAGTGGGTGGATGAAGGGCGTCCGATGACGCGCGATGTGCCGGCCTACCCCAGAACGACCTATCACGCGCCGGCGCGCGATGACAGCCGCTACCGCGCCTTCCGCGATCAGGTGCTGGCGCACGTGCGCGCAAGCGGCACACTGGTCGATGTGCGCAGCCCGCAGGAATACACCGGCGAGCGCCTGCACATGCCGGACTACCCCAACGAGGGCGCGCTGCGCGGCGGTCACATCCCCGGCGCGAAGAGCATCCCCTGGGCGCAGGCAGTTCAAGAAGATGGGACTTTCAAATCCTGCGACGACCTGATGGCGTTGTACACTTCAAAGGGCGTCACGCCGGACAAGGACATCATCGCCTACTGCCGAATCGGCGAACGCAGCTCGCACACCTGGTTCGTGCTGAAGTATCTGCTCGGTTTTGAGCGCGTGCGCAACTACGACGGCAGTTGGACCGAGTGGGGCAACAGCGTCGGCGTGCCGATTGAGAAGTAGTCAGTAGCCAGTAGTCAGGAGTCAGATGTCGGGCGCGATCCAGAACGCACAACACCCAATACGCAACACGCAATACGCAGTACGTAATGTGCGCCATACCTCAGAGGAGTTTCATCGTGTCTGAATTTGTGTTTGCGGCCAGAGCCGAAGACGTCAAAGAGGGCGAAGTTTTGACCGTCGAGGTGGATGAACTAACCGTTGGGCTGACCCGGCTGAACGGCAAGGTGCGCGCCTTCCGCGACGTGTGCACCCACGACGACGGGCCGCTGGCAGAAGGCGCCATCGAAGGGGAGGAAATCGTCTGTCCGCGCCACGGCGCGCGCTTTCACCTCTGCACCGGCAAAGCCACCTTCCCCGCGCCGGCGCCGCTGCCGATCTATGAAGCCATCGAGGAGAACGGGGAAGTCAAAGTCAGGGTTGAGGGGTTTTAAGGTTGGTCAGGTTGTTAAGGTTGAAAGGTTGAAAGGTTGAAAGTCGGCCTTTGACAAAACTGCGCAATCAATCCAAAATCCAAAATCGAGTGGCCTTCGGGGCAGGGTGAAATTCCCGATCGGTGGTCTGGCAAACGAGCAGTTTGCCAAACAGCCCACGAGCGCGTTGAGAGGCGCGCAGGATCCGGTGAGATGCCGGAGCCGACGGTTACAGTCCGGATGTAAAGAAGGCGAGCGTGGAACGTTACGAGTGACCTGTCAGGCGTCAGACCCGGGCATTTCACTTGCAGCGTTTGAAGGTTTGCTATCAGCCCCGAAGGTGTGAAATATTTCACAACCTGAGGGGTTGAATGATGTCAGCAGTCAGCCAGGCAAGCAGAATCAAGTCGGATGTAAAAACCGGCGCGTGGTCATGGGGCAGGCCAAGCGCGCGCCGCGCAATTGGCCCGCGCTGGCGCGTCTGGGCGATGCGAATGGGGCCGCCGGCGCTTTTCGCGCTCTTTCTGGCGACATGGCACTTCGTCAGCCTGCGCTATCCGCCCTTCATCCTGCCGGCGCCGGCCACTGTGGCCGAGCGATTCGCGGCTGAGCTGTTCAGCGGCAATCTGGCCTATCACACCGCCGCCACACTGTCCGAAGCGCTGCCCGGCCTGTTGATCGGCGCGCTGGCAGCGTTCCTGCTCGGCTATCCCATCGCCAAATCCCCGCTGGCCGATCGACTGCTGTCGCCCTTCATCGTCGCCTCGCAGGGCATTCCGTTCATCGCCATCGCGCCGCTGCTGCTCATCTGGTTCGGCCCCGGCGCGGCAGCCAAAATCTTCCTGTGCGCCATCGTGGTGTTTTTCCCGATCACGGTCAACATCATCGCCGGCATTCGCGGCATCAAACCCCTCCTGCGCGACTTATTCCGCTCGCTGAACGCCACGCGCTGGGAAACATTTGTCAAGCTGGAGCTGCCGGCCGCCCTGCCGCTGACCCTGACCGGCCTGCGCATTGGAGCCACTCTCTCGATGATGGGCGCGATCACTGCCGAGTTTCTGGGCACTGATCGCGGCCTGGGCTTTCTCATCAACCAGGGGCGCGGCCTGTACGACACCACGCTGGTGCTGGTCGGGATAGTGACAACAGTCATCACCGCCCTGTGCATCTACGGCGCGGTGCGGCTGGCCGAGCGATCGCTGATCGTCTGCCACAGATGAGCCGCGCCACAACCAGAAACGCTTGAGCAACAGCCGACACACCAGGAGGTCATCATGAAGCGTCAGACCCTCTTCACATGGCTGACTGTCGCATTCACATTCATCGCTGCCGGCTGCCGGCCGGTCGGTTCCCCCGCGCCGGCTGCCGACACGATCACCCGTGTGCGCCTGCCGATGAGCTATATCGCCAACGTGCAATTTGCTCCTTACTACGTGGCTGCCGAACGCGGATACTTCAGGCAGGAGGGAATTGAAGTCGAATTCGATTACAAGTTTGAAACCGACGGCGTAAGACTGGTGGCAGCCGGCGAATTGCCGTTCGCTGTCGTCAGCGGCGAACAGGTCGTGCTGGCGCGCGCGCAGGGATTGCCGGTGAAGTACGTCGCGCAGTGGTATCACCGCTTCCCCGTCGCCGTGATTGCGCTCGAATCCAGCGGCATCCGCTCGCCGGGTGATCTGAAAGGCAGGACGGTTGGGGTGCCCGGCTTTTTCGGCGCAACCTACGTTGGCTGGCGCGCGTTCCTGAACGCGAATGGCCTGTCGGAATCTGATGTCACGGTCGTGGAGATCGGCTTCACGCAGGTGGCCGCTCTGCAACAGGGCAACGTCGATGCTGTCGTTGGTTACACGGTCAACGAACCGATTGTGCTGGCCGAGAACGGCTACCCTGTTGTGGTGTTCAAGGTTGGCGATCAGGTCGATCTGGTTGCCAACGGCATTCTGACCAGCGACACAGTCGCCAGAGACAACCCCGATCTGGTGCGCAGGTTCATCCGCGCGCTGCTGCGGGGCATTGAAGACACTATCCAGGACCCCGACGCGGCGCTGGCAATCTCCGTCAAATACGTCGAGGGCCTGAAAGCCGATGACCCGATCCAGCGCAAAGTGCTGCTCGAAACCATCGAGATGATGAAACCCGGCGCCAAAAAGCCGGGCGAATCCACGGCGGAAGCGTGGCGCAACACACAGGACACGCTCCGCGCCATGGGACAGGTGAAGGAAGCCGCCGATATCAACACCTTTTTCACCAACGAGTTTCTGCCATAGAATGATTGCCGCCAACCGCCGGCGGCGTGTCATGGATTGCGCGATGCCATCGACTTCGCCGGCGCTCACCATCCGATGACTGCCTATCTCATTGCCGAAGCCATCAGCGTGACGTACGCAAATGGCGTGGAAGCGTTGCGCCGCTTCACGCTCGAAGTAAACCGTGGCGAGTTTGTGGCCGTAGTCGGCCCAAGCGGGTGCGGCAAGAGCACGCTGTTGCGCGCGCTGGCCGGCCTGATCACGCCCGGCGCCGGCCAGGTGCGCCTTGACGGGCAACCTGTCACGCGCCCCTCGCATCACGTGGGCATGTTGTTCCAGGAGCCGGCGCTGCTCCCCTGGCGCACCGTGGAGCAAAACATTGGTCTGCCGTTTGAACTGGGCAGCGGCGCTTCAAAACGGGAGATGCGCGATCCGACAACTCTTCAGGCGCGCATCGCCAGTCTGATCGAACTGGTGGGGCTGACCGGCTTCGAGCGCGCTTATCCGCGCGAGTTGAGCGGCGGCATGGCGCAGCGGGCCGCCCTGGCACGCGCGCTGGTCACCGAGCCGCCCATTCTGCTTTTGGACGAGCCGTTTGGGGCGCTCGACGCCCTCACCCGCGAAACACTAACCGCCGCGCTCGAAGGCATTTGGCGCGCGACTCACACCACCGGCGTGCTGGTGACCCACTCCATCCCGGAAGCAGTGTTCCTGGCCGATCGGATCGTCGTCAGCACGCCGCGACCAGGACAAGTGGCCGGGGTAGTGCAAGTTCCGCTGCCGCGTCCGCGCTCGTGGGAGATGGAGCGCATACCCGAATTCGTCGAGGCTATGCAGACTGCGCGCAGCCTGCTGCGCGACGACAACGGCTGAGGCAGGGGGGCGTCACCGCCCGCGCGGCTTGAACCAGGCAGCGGGCCACATGCCGGCGCGACGCAATCCCAGGCCGGGTTGCAGAAACTCGATCAAAGCGCCTTCCAGCCGATCGGTCTCAACCGCGAAGATCAGCCGGCCTTCATGCGCAATGCTGGTTGTGCCGCGCTCCTCGGACACGATGACCGCCACCGCGTCGGCGCCTTCGGTCACGCCGATGCCGGCGCGGTGGCGCAGTCCCATGTGGTAATCGTCAATGTGCGACGTGGTCAGCGGCAGCACGCACGCCGCCGCCGCGATGCGGCCCTGCCGCACAATCACGCCGCCATCGTGCAGGGGCGTGTTGGGATGGAAAATGGTGAGCAATAGTTCAGCGGACAACCGGGCGTCGAGCTTGACGCCGGTGTCGATCAGCCCCTGGAGGCCGGTGTCGCGCTCCAGCACGATGAGCGCGCCGTAACGGTGCGCCGCAAGCCGTTGCACCGCGTCGCTGATCACGCGCACCTCGGCCTCGATCTCGTTTCTGCGCGGCTGAACCAGCACCTCGTTGAAGCGGCCCAGGCGCTCCAGCGCGCGGCGCAGTTCCGGCTGAAAGATGACCGGGATGGCGACGAGCAATGCCGGGATGGCCGAGCGCACCACCAGGCCGAAAGTCGGCAACTGCGACAGGCTGCCCAGCAGCAGACCGATGGTGATCAGCACAAACACGCCGCGCAACAGCGGAATCGCCTGCGTCGCGCGCATCAGCAACAGCACAAGAAAGAAGACGATCGACACCAGCAGGATGTCGAGAATCGCCAGCCCATCGAGCCGTTGCAGAATCCAGCCGAGATCAGACATTGTTTCCCGGATCGGGCGCAGGCGTTCCGCGCCGCGTTCATCCTTCGATCAGCGGGGCCGGGCGGCGTCCGGCCCCGCGCAGCTTAACCCATCAAGGTCGCCAGCACAGCTTTCTGCGCATGCATGCGATTTTCGGCCTGATCCCACAACGCCGATTGCGGGCCATCGGCCACTTCGTCGGTGATCTCCTGGCCGCGATGAGCCGGCAGGCAATGCAACACGATGGCGTCCCTGCGCGCCAGCGCGACCAGCGCCTGATTGACCTGATAGGGCGGGAAGATCTTCGCCCGCTGAGCGGCTTCGGCTTCCTGGCCCATGCTGGTCCACACGTCTGTGTAGATCGCGTCTGCGCCCCGCACGGCCTCCTGCGGGTCGGTCATCCAGGTCAGGCTTCCGCCGCTGGCCCGGGCAAATGTCGCGGCGCGCTCGGCGACATCCGGGCGCAATTGATACCCCTCCGGCGCGCCAACGCGCACGTGCGCGCCCAACAGCGTCGCGCCAAAAACCAGTGAATTCGTCACATTGTTGGCGTCGCCGACGTAGGCGATTGTCAGGCCCTTGATCGCGCCCTTGTACTCCAGGATCGTTAGCAGGTCGGCCAACCCCTGGCATGGGTGCGTGTAATCTGACAGGCCGTTGATCACTGGCACGCGCGAATATTCTGCCAGGGCGACCACATCGGCATGCGCGAACACGCGCGCCATGATGCCGTCCACATAGCGCGACAGCACGCGCGCCACATCGGGGACGCTCTCGCGCCTGCCCAGTTGAATCTCGTCGGGCGCGATGTACAGGGCGTACCCGCCGAGATGGCGCATGGCCATCTCAAACGAGACGCGCGTGCGCAACGAGGGCTTGGTGAAGACCATCGCCAGCGTTTTGTTTTTCAACACAGGAGCGTTGCCGCCGGCTTTCCATTCGCGTTTCAGTTCGACTGCCAGATCGAGAAATTTCGACAATTCGGCAGGGGTCAGGTCGGCGAGTGAGAGAAAATGGTTGTGTGCCTGCATGACTGGGATTCTATACTACACCCCAATCCTCGGCGCCCACCACCCATCACTCAGCACTCATTCACTCCCCATTGCTGAGACAATAGGCCCATGCGGCGCATCATCGGCCTGATTCTCGTTGTCGCCCTGACGATCGCAGCTTCGCTTGCGAGCAGTTTTCGTGACACGCTGTGGGCCGGCTATCGCGACTACATCAGCCCCTGGCTGGCTGAGTTGCCCGCCGGCCCGCCGCGCCCAGCGCTCTCCCCGCGCATCGTGGTCGCGCTGGCGCGCGGATTGCGCATGGACGCCTCGCGCCAGATGGAGACGCTGAACGACCTGCGCCGGCGCGGGGCCGATGTGACGCTGATGCTCGACGCGCCCACCTATCGCCTGCCGCGCTGGCTGACGCTGATCTCCGGCGCATCGGCCCAGGCGCACGGCGTGACAAACAACTACCCGGCGCGACTGGGCAGCGTCGACACCCTCATCCGACAGGCGCAGGCCAACGGGCGCAACACAGCCTTCATCGGCTCGCAGCAGTTCGACGAAGTCCTGGGCGCCGGGGCGGGCCGATTCGAACTGACCGAGGGGCTTGACATGAACGAGCGTGACGACCTCGCCATCACCGCCACGCTGGCGGTGTTGAGCGACCCTGTCAGCCCGGCATCGCTGGTGTTCACCGAACTGGCCCTGCTCGAAGAGTCCGCGCGCTTTGGGCCGCGCGGCTACGACATCGCCGTCAATGCGACCGACCGGCGTTTGCGCGCCCTGCTGGACGCCATAGACCTCAACACGACAACCCTGATCGTCGTCTCTGATCGCGGGGTGATCTTCGGGCCGGCCGGCACGCTGGATGGCGGCGACGAAACCGAAGTGGCGCGCGCGCCGATGGTGCTGGCCGGCGCGGGCATCGAACCCGGCGCGCAGGCGCTGATCAACGCCACCGACGTTGCGCCGACGCTTGCGGCGCTGGCCGGCGCGCCCATGCCGGTTCACGCCCAAGGGCAGATTGCGTTATCTGTGCTGAACATCGGCAGCGCAACGGCAGCAGATGCTGATGCGCCGCCGATTCTGAATGAATCGATGTGGGCGTCTGCCGCGCAGTTGACCGCGTTCTACGAGCGGTGGAGCGAAGTCGCAAACACGCCCCGTTTTGCCGCCGAGACGCTGCGGCTGCACGAAAGCCGCATCAGAAACGGCGAGGTCGCCGCATACCAGAGCTTCGTCATGAGTGTGACCGCGCAAGCCCAGGCGGCGCGAGACGGTCGGCTGGCGACCGAACGCGCGCGGCGCCTGCCGGCGCTGATGGGCGCCGGCCTGTTGGCGCTCGCCGTTGTGCTCGTAGCGATTGGCGGGCGGATGTGGCAACCCCTGGCCGGCGCTGCGCTGTATCTGCCGGCGTGGTATGCGTTCGTATTCTTCGTCCAGGGAAATCGACTGTCGCTGTCCATGTTCCCCGATAGCGACCCGGCCACGTTCTTCGCCGCCTTCGAGCGTGACGCTGCCCTCTCGCTTGGCCTGCTGTGCCTGCTGGTGGCAGCCACAACCGGCGAGCAGGAGGACGGCCTGGAGGCGATCAGCACGGTCATGAACGCGCTGGCGCTCGTTGTGTGCGCCCATCTGGCAGCGATGATGTGGTTCTACTGGCAATGGAGCTTCGACTTCACCTGGAACCTGCCGGCGTCCTCCGCGCTGGTCATGGCGCTGATGGCGCTGTCGCATATCGGCGCGTTGTCGGCGCCGGTGTCGCCTGCTCTGCCCAACCTGCCCGTGCCGCTGATGGCTGCCATCATCGCGCTGATGGTGTATGGTGTGGCGCGACAGCGGGCCGAGCGCAATCGCCGGCGCTGGTGGCGCTGATCCGCAGCGCATCCCCTCCGGCGCTGATTGAGCGATACTACGCCCCGATTCCATACACACCAGGAGTGTGAACTATGCCTGTCAAAATTGCCATGATCGGAGCCGGCTCGATCGGCTTCACCCGTCGCCTGATGCGCGACATCCTCTCCGTCCCCGAATTGCAGGACACCACCTTCGCCTTCACCGACATCTCGGAGCGCAACCTGGACATGGTGACGCAGTTGTGCCGGCGCGACATCGAGGCCAACCGGCTGCCGGCGCAGATCATCAGCACAACCGACCGCCGCGCCGCCATCGCCGACAGCGACTACATCATCTGCATGATCCGCCAGGGCGGGCTGGAGGCGTTCCAGCTCGACATCGACATCCCGCTCAAGTACGGCGTCGATCAGTGCGTGGGCGACACGCTGTGCGCCGGCGGCATCATGTACGGCCAGCGCACCATCCCCGCGCTGCTCGACTTCTGCAAAGATATCCGCGAGGTGGCGAAGCCGGGCGCGTTGTTCCTCAACTACTCCAACCCAATGGCGATGAACACGTGGGCCTGCAACAAGTACGGCGGCGTCAGGACGATCGGCCTGTGCCACGGCGTGCAGGGCGCGCACTGGCAGATCGCCAAAGTGATCGAATTGTGGGCGAAGCAAGAGGGGCTGCTCAGGCCGGACGAGGAACTGCACCGCAAAGAGGTGGATGTGATTGCCGCCGGCCTGAACCACCAGACCTGGTTCATCAAAGTCGAATGGCGCGGCATGGACATGATCCCCATGCTGCCGGCGCTGTTCGAGGCCCACCCCGAATATCGCCAGACCGAAAAAGTGCGCATCGACGTGCTCAAGCGATTTGGCTACTACAGCACCGAGTCCAACGGCCACCTGAGCGAGTACCTGCCGTGGTATCGCAAGCGCGCCGGCGAGATCATGAAGTGGATTGACCTGTCGAGCTGGATCAACGGCGAAACAGGCGGCTACCTGCGCGTGTGCACCGAGGGGCGCAACTGGTTCGAGACCGACTTCCCCAACTGGATGAAGGAGCCGGCCTGGGACATGGCCAAAGACAAGCGCAGCGAAGAGCACGGCTCGTACATCATCGAAGGGCTGGAAACCGGGCGCGTGTATCGCGGTCACTTCAACGTGGTCAACCAGGGCCACATCACCAACCTGCCCGATGGCTGTGTGGTGGAAATACCCGGTTACGTGGACCGCACCGGCGTCAACATGCCGGTGGTCGGCCCGCTGCCCCTGGCGTGCGCGGCGACCTGCTCGGCCACCGTGCGCGTTCAGGAGATGAGCGTCGAGGCCGCCGTGCGCGGCGACGTGACCCTGCTCAAGCAGGCCATGCTGCACGACCCGCTGACCGGCGCCGTGTGCGATCCTGAAGAAGTCTGGCAGATGGCCGATGAGATGCTGGTTGCGCAGGCGCAGTGGCTGCCCCAGTACGCCGCCGAAATCCCCGCCGCCCGGCAGCGCCTGGAGGAAGCTGTCAGGAACGGCACGCGCGTCCAACTGCGCGAAACCCAGGGGGCGGCGCGTCTGCACACCAGGACTGTCGAGGAGATGGCCGCCGAGGCCGAAGCCGCGCGCGCCAACGCACAGGCCGCCGACAAGGGCAGGATGACGAAGCATTAAACAAGGTTCGGAAGGTTGGGCAGGTTCAGAAAGTTGAGCAGGTTTGGAAAGTTGAGCAGGTTCGCAGAGTTGCGCCTGCCAAACCCTCAATCTCCACCAACTTTATCAACCTGACCAACCTTACCAACCTGACCAACCTTAAGGAGCCAATCCATGAAACCATTCCCGATCTCCGTTCAACTCTATTCCGTGCGCGAGGCGGCCGCCAAAGACTTCCCGGCCGTGCTGAAGCGCATCGCCGGCATGGGCTACGCCGGCGTCGAATTCGCCGGCTTCCACGGCCACACCCCCAAAGCGTTGCGCCAGATCGTCGATGATCTGGGCCTGAAGGTGTCGTCGAATCACGGCCAGATGCCGACGAAGGAAAACGTCAATGAAATCATCGACACGGCCAACACGCTGGGCTACACCCGGCATGTGGCCGGCTTCGGCCCCAACCAGTTCACCACCAAAGCCGACACGCTGAAGTGCGCCGAGATTGCCCAGACGGCGGCGGAGCTGCTGAAAGGCAGCGGCGTCACATTCGGGCTGCACAATCACTGGTGGGAGTTCGACAAGCAGTTCGACGGCCAATACCCGCACGAGATCATGATGGCCGCCGCGCCGGATTGCTTCGCCCAGATCGACACCTACTGGGTGAAAGTCGGCGGCGCAGACCCGGTGCAGATCATCCGGCAGTATGGCGCGCGCGCCCCGCTGCTGCACATCAAGGACGGGCCGGGCGTGAAAGAGCAGAGCATGACCGCCGTGGGCGCCGGCATCATGGACTGGCCGGCCGTCATCAACGCCGCCGCCGACACCACCGAATGGCTGATCGTCGAGCTGGATCGCTGCGACACCGACATGTTCGAGGCGGTGGCCGAGAGCTGCCGCTACCTGGTCAGCAACGGCTTCGCCAGGGGCCGGTAGCAGCACTTCAGACCTCCAGGGTTTAGAGCCTATCCCAGCAGGCGGATACTCGTGCAGGAATACAACAAGCGCGTCGATTCTCTTGCGCTGCTCCAGCCGGATTGCCAAATCCGGCGGGGCGTGAGTCGCTCGGCACGCGGACTTGGCAGTCCGCGCAGAGCGGGCGAGAATTTCTCGGATGTCTCAACGAGCGCGTCTGGCCCTCGCTCTGATTGTCTTTCGCTGAGTCACGCGACCAGACCTGTCGGGATAGGCTCTTAGTCAACTCTGGAGGTTTTCAATTCGCCGCCCAGACAATCGGTATGATTCAGGCAAGTACCTGCAAGAGCGCCTCATGTGGTAATCCAGGATGCGGGTCACGACAAAAACAGGAGAAGACTCAGCCATGCAATGGGAAAACCTGACTGCCACTGAATTCGCCACCGCCGTCCGCGACACCGGCGTGTGCGTGCTGGCGCCAACCCGTGAGTTCTTCAGCCGGTAGCGCCAAATCCACTGCTATGAACATCGTTTTTCTGGCTTCCGAATGCGTGCCCTACGCCAAAACCGGCGGCCTGGCGGACGTGGTTGGCGCATTGCCCCAGGCCCTGCAACGCCTCGGACACGAGGTGATCGTGGTCATGCCCAAATACGCCGATATCAACACCGCGCGCTACCCGCTGCGCCCCTTCCTTGCGCCGATGGGGGTGTGGATGGGCAACGCCCAGGAGTGGTGCGCCGTGCATACCGCCAGCAACGAGGGCGTGCCGGTGTATTTCATCGAGTTTGACCGATACTTTGGCCGGCCCGGCCTGTACCACGACGCCGGCTTCAACGACTATCTCGACAATCCGCGCCGCTTTGGTTTCCTCACCCGCGCCGGCCTGCAACTGTGCAAAGATATCGGCTTCAAGCCCGACATCGCGCACGCCCACGACTGGCACACCGCCCTGGCGGCGGCCTACCTTAAAATCTGGCACTGGAACGACCCGCTCCTGGGGCAGACGGCCAGCGTGCTCACCATTCACAACATCGCCTACCAGGGCGTGTACAGCGCCGAGCACTACGACTACCTCGGCCTGCAATGGCCCAACTTCACCCCGGACAAGTTCGAGGACCATGGCCGGATCAATTTTCTGAAGGGCGGCATCGTGTATGCTGATGCAGTCAACACGGTCAGCCCGACCTACGCCAACGAGACGCGCACGCCGGCCGGCGGTTATGGCCTGGCGCCCTATCTCAACAACAAGGGCGATCGCTATGTGGGCATCCTGAACGGCGTGGACTACGCGCGCTGGGACCCGGCAACCGACCCGCTCATCCCGGCCCGCTACAGCGCCGCCGACCTGTCCGGCAAGGTCATCTGCAAGCGCGAGCTGCAACAACGTTTCCTGCTTGAGGTGAACCCAGACGCGCCGGTGATCGGCGTAGTCAGCCGGCTGGTGTCGCAGAAGGGCCTCGACCTGCTGGCGCAAACCATCGAGCGCATCGTGGACACCATGCAGGTTCAGTTTGTGATTCTGGGATCGGGCGACAAGAATCTGGAGGCGTTCTACGGCAACCTGCCGGCGCGTTACCCCGGCCGCATCGGCAGCTACATTGGCTACAACGAGGAGCTGGCGCACTGGATCGAGGCCGGCAGCGACTTCTTCATCATGCCGTCCATCTACGAGCCGTGCGGCCTGAATCAGATGTACTCGCTGAAGTACGGAACCCTGCCGATCGTGCGCGCGACCGGCGGGCTGGATGACAGCGTGCAACAGTACGACGAGGCCACCGGCGCCGGCAGCGGCTTCAAGTTCCACGAGCCGAGCGCCCATGCCATTTACTACACTGTCGGCTGGGCTGTCAGCACCTGGTACGACCGCAAGCCGCACCTGCGCCAGATGATCCAGACCGCCATGGCGCAGGACTTCTCGTGGGAGCGCAGCGCGCGCGCCTACGAGCGTCTGTACGCGCAGGCGCTCGCCGCCCGATGACAGAGCGCGCCAGGATTGGATTTAACAATATTAAAAAGGAGCGCATTGCCATGTCCAGCGTCCCGATCAATCCGGCCACCGGCACGACCGCGCCGATCTACGCGCCGGCCTCCGATTCGCCCAGGGCGGTCGAAATCGGCCGGAACTACTTCTGGCTGCAAGTCAAAGCGGCCCAGGCGTTCTTCGCCGACGACAGCTTCTTTCGCCAGTATCTGGGCTTCAGCCTGGACAAGATCAAGAGCATCGTGGTCACCTCGCGGATCAAAGTGGACGCGCCGGGGCTGAACGAAACGACCTATGGCATCAAGCACGCGCGCGATCTGAAGCGCGGCGCGCCGGAAATGCTCGGCCTCAGCCCCAACCTGATCAACCTGACGCCGGCCACACTGACCCAGGCCTCGGTCTCGCTGGAGATGCTGGTGGACACGGAGAACCAGCTTGCGCGACTGGCCGGCATGATCAACAGCGACAGCCTGTTCGCGCCGCTCTCGCTGGCGCCGGGCGCGCTGGCAGTCGCCAGAACGATCAGCGCCCTGGCGCAAAAAACCATTCAGGCTTTCATTCCGCCCAACGAACAGAAGCCGATCCTGCAATTCGACGGCGATTTCAATTTCGCCGCCGGCGCGGCGCAGGAAGGCTACTACGTCATCCTCGGCGCGCGCGACGCCTCGGCGCCATTGCCGCCGCCTTCAGCAAAACTGGAAGTGCAGGGCAACGCGCTGCTGATCGACGGCCAGCCGGCCTCGCGGCTGTCATACGTCATTCTGGAGTTGCGCACCGCCGAAGCGCGCACCCGCGCGGCCGGCAGCGGCTCGCCCTGGGACGCCAAACTGCGCGAAGCAGAACGCGAGGCGCAACTAACCGGCCGGGACCCCCTCGCCACTGACGACCGTCGCAAGGCTGCCTGGGAACGGGTGATCACCCTGCTGCGCGAAGCCAGTGTGCTGCTGGGAGCGGACCCGAACTATCTGCCCGACGAAGCCGAGCGCATTTACTGGGCGTCCTACGACACATGCAAGCAAAGCCTGTTCGGCGGCCAGCGCGCCATCGAGAAGAGCTGGGTTGCGCCGTGGGCGCCGGACGAGGCGCAGAGCCGCGCCGCGCTGGGCATCCCTGAAGTGGTGGACCTCGACGCGGCGCTGAGCGCCTACCGCGAGCAGGAGAAACGCACGCTGGAGCGCGTGGCGCCGCTGGGCGTGCTGTGAACGCTGCGCAAGGGAGCTACGTCGCCTGCGCCCCAAATGCGCCATCGGCGACGCGCACCGTCAGCGCATCGCCGGCTGCCACATCGCTGATCGAACGCACAACCGCGCCATCACGCGCGCGTTGCACGATCGCGTAGCCGCGCGCGAGGGTGGCGGTCGGGCCGACGGCTTCGAGCCGACCACGCAGGCCGGCCAGTTGCGCCTGCCATAGATCGAGCCGGCCGACCAGCGCCGCATCCAGCCGGGCGCGCAATTCGCCGATCCGCTCGCGCGAACGCGCCAGTTCCCCCAGCGGACTGAGCATCCGCAGGGCGCGCCGCAGCGTTTCCAGATCGGCGCGCGCCGCGTCGATGCGCGCCTGCATCGCCTCATTCAGCCCCGCGCTCAGCGCATCCACATTCTGGCGCAACTCGGCGATGTCCGGCGTGATGATCTCAGCAGCGGCGGAAGGCGTGGGCGCACGCACGTCGGCGGCAAAGTCGGCCAGCGTGAAGTCCACCTCGTGACCGACGCCGCTGACCACCGGGACACGCGAGCCGGCAATTGCGCGCACGACACGCTCATCGTTGAAGGCCCATAACTCTTCCAGGCTGCCGCCGCCGCGCGCCACCAGAATCACATCGCAGCCCAGAGCCGGCTCATTCAACGCTTGAATCGCCCGGACGATTTGCGGCGGCGCATCCTCCCCCTGCACGAGGGTAGGCGCAAGGATGACTTCGATCAACGGGAAGCGCCGGCGCAACACGTTCAAAATGTCCTGAAACGCCGCGCCGGTCGGCGAGGTGACCACGCCCAGCGCGCGCGGAAAGGCCGGCAACGCGCGCTTGCGGGCCGCATCGAACAGCCCCTCCGCTTCCAGCTTCGCTTTCAGGCGCTCGAACTCCTGATACAGGTCGCCCACGCCCGACGCCACCAGCGAATCGGCATAGAGCTGATACTGGCCGTCGCGCTCGTACACGCTGATGCGCCCGCGCGCAACCACGGCGTCGCCGTTGGCCGGCAGCCGGCGCAAGCGCGCCACCGCCGAACGCCACATCACACAGCGAATCTGCGCGCCGGCATCCTTCAGCGTGAAATACATGTGCCCCGATGCCGGGCGCGACAGGTTGCTGATCTCGCCGGCGATGCGCACATCGGCCAGTGCTTCGTCGTCTTCGAGCAGCGCCTTGATGCGCTCGGTCACTTCAGACACGCTCAACGGCTCGGAGGTGAACAGGACGGATTGGAACATCGTCGTCAGTCGTCAGTCGTCAGTCGTCAGTAGCCAGTAGTCAGTAGTCAGTAGCCAGTAGTCAGTAGTCAGTAGTCAGTAGTCAGTAGTCAGTAGTCAGATGACAGACGATCGTCAATCGTCAATCACTCAATCACTCAATCGTCAATTGCCCCAGCCACCGGCTCACGTCGTCGAGGCTTTCGTCGGTGATCTGGTGGCGCATGGGGTATTCGCGCCAGGTGAGCGCAAGCGGCAAGGCGGACAGGGCATCGCGCGCCTGCCGGCCCAATGCAATCGGCACAATGTCGTCCTGTGTGCCGTGCGTCAAGATGACCGGCTTGCCGGCCAGGGCTGCGCGTTGGGCGGGGGAGAAGTCTTCCGTCGGCAGGAGAAACCCGCTCATGGCGGCCACGCCGGCCACCGTGCGCGGCGCGCTCAGCAAGACCCGCAGCGCCATGCTGGCGCCCTGGCTGAAGCCGAGCAGAAAGACGCGCTGCGGGTCGGCGTCATAGGCGCGCGCGGCGTCTTCGATGAACTGAATCAGCAGCCGGCAGCTCTCATCGGCGCCGGCCACATCCACCGAGAATGGCGCGCCGAATGGCGCGCTTTCATCGCCGGCGGCTTCCGTCCAGCCGCCGACGAACGCGATGCGAAACCACGCATACGCGCCGGGCGACAACGTGAGCGGCCCGCGCGCGCTGACGATCACACATCGCTCGTCGAGGTAAGGGGCCAGGCCGAACAGGTCTGCTTCGTTGCTGCCGTAGCCGTGCAACAACACAAGCAGGGGAGGTTTGACATCGGCGCGGCGATCGAGCGCCGGGCGCGCCAGATGGTGAAGCGGAAGCTGCGTCATAGTTGATGGGCTGATTGTAATGGCAGCCGCTTCGCCAATGCTGTGGCCGGGGGCAGTTTTGTTAAATCGCGCTTAACGTCCGGCAAATCCTGTCTTAAGATGCGCCGGTTATAAAACTGTTCAGAGATCGGCCAGAGGGCGATCTTCCTCCTTCCTCTCCTAACGCGATGGACTGTCCCGCCGGGTAACGGGACAGTCCAACCGGGCCGGGACGATAGCCGCAAATCAGGCCTGACGAGCGCGCAAGGCCTGCACAGCGCTTGTTGGCCTGGGCACTTCAAGCGATGTCATAGAAGCGCTTAGGGCAGAATCATAAGATGCGACTTTTCCGTGTATCATCGGCCCACACATGTCCGACGGCGACTCGCATCTCGACGATGTTCGGCTCGATCAGTCCAACCGGATCGCCCGTCGTGTCGCGCATGGCGCCTATCGCATTCTGCACGCGCACCGGGTCGTGGGTGACGAAGTGTGGGGCATTTTTGGAATGCTCAGCGGCGGCTACCGGCTGCTGACCGAGATCGAGCAGGACTGGCCGGTGCCCTACCAGCAGCGCATCTGTCTGGATGTGGATTCGCGCTGGGAACCGAAGACCTTGTGGGTGCAGTTGGACGCCGAAGGCGAGCGCCACAACGCCAAATTCACCGTGGCCGGCAGCATGGTAAACATCGACATCCAACAGGCTGCGCTCCAGGCGGAGGATCAGCCGGCGCGCGCGCAGGCAGTGTCGCGCGGCCAGGTGCAGATCGGATTGCAGCCGGCCGGATCGAGCGCGAGTCACGGCGCAGCTCAACCCGCCCGCATCCTGCTGGACCGCGCGACCATCCGGGAAGACGAGGAACTCGCTTCACCTTTCGACAGCACAGGGATTCAGGCGGCCAAAGCCACCCGCCGGACAACCAGTCGCGCACGGCTGCCTTTTGGCGCTGCGGCACATCTCGATTTCGCTTCGGCCCTCTCGAACTTCATCGTCCTGCGGCGGGCCGATCTGCTGCCGGGGGGATCGGTCCGTCTGGATGCCATTGTCCCGGCGCTGCCCGGATTGTCCCCGCTGCGCGTTGAACAGACCTACACCTGCGAGGGCGAGGAACCGCTGCGGGGTGATCCGGCCAAACCGCTCACCCGGCGCTACCAGATCATCGAAAGCCAGCAGGGGAGCGCGCCGGCGGTCACAACGCCAACTACCTTCTGGGCCGATGAACATGGCATCGTGCTGGCGCAGGAACTCGCCATCAACGGCGAAGCCCACGGCTGCGAAATGGCGCGCTATACCTGGCTGGGATGACTGGAGCGCGCCCCATTTTGTGGAGACGCGGTCTGTGTTCTGTCGTCTGACTTCTGGCTTCTGCCGACCCTATTCCGCGCTCTCGGTGGAGAACAGTTCCTGGCCGTCACAACGGTGGCGGTAGCCGCGCACCATGAGGCCGGGGCGTCTCATGCTCTGGCCGCCGGTCTGGAAATTGTGGGGATGCCGGTAGCCCACGCGCACCAGCCGGCGCGGCTTGTCGGTCGTGTTGATATATGAGCCGTGGATGGTGTAAATGCTGAACAGCACGACATCGCCGCGTTTGGCCGGCACGGCAACCGTGTTGGCCAGCGGATACTGATCCACTGGCAGGTGCGGCGTGCACGGGCCTTCGGGCGTCATGGTGATGTGCTCCAGCGCGCCCTGCTTGTGCGACCCGGCCATGAAGCGAATTTCGCCGTTCTCGTGCCGGGTGTCGTCCAGATGCACCAACACGTCGATGTAACGGCCATCCTGATGCGGGTAGAAGGGATGATCCTGGTGCATCGGGAATGGCTGGCCGGTTGAGGGCGGCTTAATGTGCATGGTCGAGTGGTGCAGTTCAACATCCGGGCCGAGGATGTCGCTGATCGCCTCGGTCAGTCCGGGATGTGTCACGGCGCGCATCCAGGCGGCGGAATAGAACTGCAAGTCGTGCATGGCAGTGAGCCTGGACTGTTTCTCGGTCTTTTCGTCCATGTACGCCCGACGCCACGGGCCGGTCCAGCCCAGGCCGGTGGTGGCCCACTCGCGCACCAGCCGGTCCATCTCATCGGACAACTCGTCGATCTCGGCTTTGCTGAACACCTGGGGAACGTGCAGAAAGCCCTGCTCGTTGTAGAAACTCACCTGATCCCTGGTCAACATCTCAATGCTCCTTTCAACAACACAATCCGACTTTTCATATCTTAACCCGACTTGCGGCGCCGGCTGAGCGGAGAGTGCTGAGTGCTGTGCTCTGTATTCTGACTTCTGACTCCTGACCCTACCCGGCCCGCGCATAGTCCAGAATATCCGCATATGCGCACGTCGCCAGGCCAATGGCGTGATCCGCGCCGCCGTAATACACAAGCACCCTGTCGCCAATCCGCAGGTTGGCGCTGCTGAACACGACGTTCGGCACGTCGCCGCGCATCTCCCATAATTCTTCGGGCCACAGAATGGGCGCTTTGGGACGATGAATCACGCGCGTCGGGTCGTCCTTATCGAGCAGCAGCGCGCCGAGACGGTACACGCGCTCGGCGTCATAGGCATGATAGAAGACCAGCCAACCGTGTTCGGTTTCGATGGGAACGCCGTTCGCGCCGACGCTGACGCTGTCCCAGCCGTTGTCTTCGCGCGGGCCGAAAACGCGCGCCATATCGGACTCGCGCCAGGTGAGCAAATCATCTGAATATGCGATCCACACGAAGGGCCGTCGGCGATGGAAGGCCAAATAGCGCCCGTTCACTTTGCGCGGGAACAGCACATGGTCCTTGTTATCCTCGCCGCGCACAATTGGGCCGATGCGTTCCCAAGTGATGAGATTGTCGCTGCGGGCGATCATGGGCAGGATGCTGCCGCCGGCCATCTTCTGCCCGCCGCGATAAGGACCATAGGCCGTGTAGGTCATATAGAACGCGTCGTCGATGCGCGTCACGCGCGGGTCTTCGACGCCCCGGCTCTCATCAGGCTCCTGCGGCGCCACGACGGGCCGGCGCAAACGATTCCACGTTACGCCATCGGCGCTGACGGCGTAGCCGATGCGGCTGATCCAATCCAGCCCCTGCGCCCGGTAGTGCATGTGAAACAGGCCGTTGTGATGAATCACCGAGGGATTGAAAACGTTGTAGCACTCCCAATCGCTGGTTGGATCGGGCAGCAGGATCGGCTCGCTGCTGTAGCGGATGAGTTGGAAAGTCATAGGCGTGTCGCTCCTGTCAGATACGCATGTGTCGGATAGATGATTTGTCTGCGCGCCGAACGATCCTATGCCGGGCGCACGAACGGCCTGAGCTCGCCCGGCGCAGATTTGAGCGTCGCCTGCGTGCCCTCCAACCCTTCTGCCTCGGCGGTGATGACGATGTCGCCGGGTTCGCGGCGCGCCTGCACGATCGCCTGACACCAGCCGTTGAACGTCGAACGCTGCGCGGCCTTGTCCGGCTCGTGGCAACTGGGGTCGCCATTGCCCACGCCCAGAATCGCGCCCGGCCCGCTGAGGCTGAAACGGATCAGCCGGTTGGCTGTCGGCACGACCAGCCCGTTGGCGTCGCGCACGCTCACGTTCACAATGACCACGTCCTGGCCGTCGGCGCGAATGGCCTCGCGGTCGGGATGCAGGGCAATGCGGGCCGGCTCGCCAGTGGTGCGCCGCTCGACATAGGCCACCTGCCGGCCGGCGGTGTATCCCTTCGCAGCGATCACGCCGGGCGCATACGGCACTTTCCATTCCAGATGGCCGTTGCGCGGCATGGGCGTCACCCCGTGGCTCACGCCGTTCACGATCAACTCCACCAGGTCGCAGTTGCTGTGGCACCACACGTCAACCATTTCCCCTTCCGGCGCGGGCTGGTTCCAGTGCGGCAGCAGGTGCAGCACAATCCGGTCGCTCCACCAGGCCTGGTAATAGTAGAAATTGTCTTTGGGGAAGCCGCACGTGTCGAGAATGCCAAAGTGCGAGTTGATGCACGGCCAGCGATAGGGGGTCGGCTCGCCGCGATAGTCGAAGCCGGTCCACACGAACGTGCCGGCCATCCAGTCCCGCTCGGCCACCGACTTCCAGGCGTCCTCCGCGCGGTGCGCCCATTCGGGATGGTTCAGGCCATAGGCGCTCACGTAGCCGCGCTGGGGGTCGTCCGTATAGATGCCGCGCGTGCACACCGTGCTGGCGTGCTCGGATGCCAGCGCCGGCTTGTGTGGATTCTCCTCGCGGAAGCTGTCGTACAGGCTCAGGTTGTAGTTGCAGCCCTGCACATCCACAACCTGTGTGACCGGCCCGCCCCACGCGCCGTTCATGGCGACCGTCACCGGGCGCGTCGGGTCCAGCCTGTGCGCCAGCCGTTTCATGGTTGTCACGATGCGCCCGCCGATCTCGCTGGCCTGAATCGGCTCTTCATTGCCCAGGCTCCACAGGATCACGCTGGGGTGATTGCGGTCGCGGCGGATCATCGACTCCAGCTCGAACAGCCCCTGGGGCGAGCTGTCCATGCGGCGCGTCTCGTCCATCACCAGCATACCGAGGCGGTCGCAGGCGTCGAGCAGCTCCGGCGCCGGCGGGTTGTGCGCGCAGCGCCAGGCGTTGCTGCCCATCTCTTTCAGCCGCTCGATGCGGTATTCGTGCAGGCGATCGGGCAGCGCCACGCCCACGCCGGCGTGATCCTGGTGATTGCACGTGCCCTTGATCTTGAGCGGCTGCCCGTTGAGGAAGAAGCCTTTGTCGGCGTCGAAACGAATGCTGCGGAAGCCGAATGTGTTCTCCACGCGATCGGTGACGGTTGTGCCGCTGCTCACTGTAGTGATGACGCGATGCAGATGCGGCGCGTCCACCGACCACAGTTTGGGGTTGACTACTTCGACGGTCTGCGTCACCTCGGTGGCGGTGTTGGCCGGTATCGTCCTGGATGACCGGGCGCGGGCGATGGCGTTGCCTTCCTCATCCACGATGAGCGATTCAATCCGGCAGCGCGCTTCTGCGTCGGCGGCGTTGGTCACCTCGGTGTGAATGACCACGTTCCATATGTCCAGCGCGTCGCCGGCCGCCAGGCACGCCACAAACACGCCCCACGGCGTCACATGCAACGGGTTAACCTTCACCAGCCACACATGGCGATAGATGCCGCCGCCTTCATACCACCAGCCCTCGAAACTGCGCGCATCCACCCGCACGGCCACGGTGTTGGCGCGGCCATAGTCGATCACGTCGGTCACGTCGTAGCGAAAGCTGATATAACCGCTGGGTTGTGTGCCGAGCAGGTGCCCGTTCAGCCACACGGTGCTGTTGCGAAACACGCCGTCGAATTCCAGGTAGATGCGCTTGCCCAGGTCTTCGGCCGGCGCATCGAACGACTTGCGATACCAGCCCACGCCATGTGGCAGATAGCCATGATCCATGTTGTGGGCGGGATCGAACGCGCCCTCAACGACAAAGTCGTGCGGCAGGTCCACGACGCGCCATGCGCTGTCGTCAAAGGCTGGCCCGGCCGCGCCGCCGGCGAAGCCGGTCTTCACCGACAGATACGTTTGCATGTGCGGGTCGTCGGACAGATTGTTGGTTGTGTCGATATCGCCGAGATGGAAGCGCCAGCCGGGATCCATCGATAAGCGCTGGCGCGGCGAGGGATTGGTCTGAGTCGTGTGGGAAGGGTTGCTCATCACTGTCTCCTCTCACGGCAATTTTACGCGAGCGACGCGGGAGGGTGCATTTCCCAGCAGGGGCAAATTCCCCGGCAGAGAGTGTTGCGCGCAGTGAGTATGCCTGTAGGGCAAGCCGCCGGGCTTGCCCTGCTTTGCAGGCCAATTGGCACACCGGAAAATGCGAGAGGCATTTCCCAGCAGGGGCAATCCGAGCCGTTGCGCGCGCTCGTTGCGCGCGCTCGTTGCGGGGGATAAATCCGCGCGCTACGCCGGCGCATCTGGTAGAGACGTTGCACTGCAACGTCTCTACAGGGCAGACCGCCGGGCAACATGCCCCACAGAGAAATACACCCACGCGGGATAGCTATACTCCATCCAGCGCGCAGGAGGAGAAGACATGCGTATGCAGATCATCGATTCGCACAATCACCCGGACTGGCACGGCCACAACCTGGAGCGCTTTCTGGCCAACATGGCGCAGTTCGGCATCGACCAGACGTGGCTGTTGACATGGGAGTGTCCGCCGGATGAGTACGATCCCGAATACAACCATGTCCTGTCGCCGGAGGACACGCTGCCCGGCGCCGCCGGCCCGATACCCTTTCGCAAGGCGCTGGCCTATAAGCGCGCCGCGCCGGATAAGTTCGTACTGGGCTTCTGCCCCGACCCGCGCCGGCCCGACGCCATCGACCGCCTGAGCGCCGCCATTGAGATTCACGGCGCGCGGGTGTGCGGCGAACTGAAGCTGCGCATGATGTACGACGACCTCGACGCGCTGCGCCTGTTCCGCTTCTGCGGCGAGAAAGGGGTGCCGGTGGTGGTCCATATCGACTACGAGTTCAGCACGGGCCGCAAGTACCCTCGTCCGAACTGGTGGTATGGCGGCGGCATCGAGCCATTCGAGCGCGCCGTGCGCGCCTGCCCACAGACCAACTTCATCGGCCATGCGCCCGGCTTTTGGGCGCACATCTCCGGCGACGATCAGTATGACAAGGTCGCCTATCCCACCGGCCCCATTGCGCCCGGCGGCAAAATCATCCAGATGCTGCGCCAGTATCCCAATCTGTATGCCGACACCTCGGCCGGCTCCGGCTACACCGCGCTCTCGCGCGACCCGACATTCACCAAAGACTTCCTCATCGAATTCCAGGATCGCATCCTGTATGGCCGGGACTATTTCGACAACCGGCATCAGGAGTTGTTGAACTCGCTGGGTTTGCCGCAGGAAGTGCTTACTAAAATCTACCGGGACAACGCGCTGCGCCTGGTCGGAGCAGTCGAAGCGCCCGAAAGCTGAATTCGCCGAATTCGCGCGAATTGCGCGAGTCAACTCTCCGAATTTGCGCGAATTCGGAGAGTTCATGTTACAATTATGCTATGATTCCGCGTCTGATTGCCTCGCGTATCGCGCAACGGCTGGAAGCCGGGGGCAAGGCCATTTTGATCTTCGGCGCGCGACAGGTTGGCAAAACGACGCTGGTGCAAACGCTATTGCAGAACACATCGTATCGTGTTTTGACCATGACCGCTGACGAAGGCGCGGTGACGGAGGTGTTGTCGAGCCGCGACCTGAACCGGCTGCGGGGTCTTGTCAGCGGCTACGATGTGTTGTTCGTTGATGAAGCGCAGCGTGTGCCGGAGATCGGCGTAAACCTCAAGTTGCTGGTGGACAATGTTCCCGGTCTGCGCATCATCGCAACCGGCTCGTCTTCACTTCACCTTGCCAGCCGCGCGCAGGAGCCGCTTACCGGCCGGGCGTGGACATACCGCCTGCATCCAATCGCGTTGTGCGAGTTAGCGCAGTTGCGCACACCCTACGAACTGAGTCGCAGTCTGCCGCAGCGGCTCGTGTTTGGCAGTTACCCGGAGATTTTCGCGCTTGAATCGGACGCAGATAAGCGCGAGTATCTGGGCAATCTCGTCACAAGCTATTTGTACAAGGATGTCGTGGAGATCGGCAATCTGCGCTATTCGCGCCGGCTGCGTGACTTGTTGCGGCTGCTTGCATTCCAGATCGGTCAGGAAGTGTCGCTCTCAGAACTGGGCGCTCAGCTTCAGATGAGCAAGGAGACAGTCGCCTCGTATATCGATCTGCTCGAGCAGTCTTTTGTCGTGTTTCGGCTGACGGGTTTCAGTCGCAACCTGCGCAAAGAAGTCAGCAAGCGGGACAAGATATTTTTCTGGGACACCGGCGTGCGCAACACGCTCATCGGCAATCTGAAGCCGCTCGATATGCGCAACGATGCAGGATCGCTCTGGGAAAACTTCATGATCGCCGAGCGACGCAAATGGATCGAATACCACAGCTTGCTGGCCAATGTCTACTTCTGGCGCACCTACACCGGCGCGGAAATCGATCTGGTTGAGGATCGTGACGGCCAACTGGCAGCCTACGAATACAAGTGGAGCGCCAAAAGCCCGCGCGCGCCCCTGTCATTTCTGGACGCCTATCCAGAAGCGATTTACGAAGTCATCACGCCTGAAAACTATCTGGCGCATGTGGTCGGCCCCGCGCCTCAGTGAAACGCGATCGGCAGCCGGGCGATATTGTGCTGGGCCGCGAGGACGGCGTCATCTTCATCCCCGCCCATCTGGTCGAGAAGGTGGTGAAGACCTGCGAGCTGATCCAGTTGCGCGACCGCTTTGGCAAGCAGCGTCTGGCCGAGGGTGTGTACACCCCCGGCCAGATCGACGACCGCTGGACCGACCCCATCGAACAGGATTTCTCGCGCTGGCTCGAAGCGCATATCGACGAGTTGCCCGTGCCGCGCGACGCCATTCAGGAGTTGCTGAAAGAGCGCACATGGTGAGTTGCGCGGCCTATACTGTCCGTATCCCGTCCCTTCACACACCCGGAGGCGAACCCATGAACCTTAAAGAACTGGTTGTCCGCAATCGCAGCTACCGGCGTTTCCATCAGGACGCGCCGGTCGATCTGAATACGCTCACGGAACTGGTTGACCTGGCCCGGCTGTCGGCGTCGGGGCGCAACCTGCAGCCGCT
>CALBEF010000006.1 GCA_937927775.1 uncultured Anaerolineae bacterium
ACAGGCATACGCGCGGCGCGATTGCGGTATAATCTGCCGTCTCTGCGCGCTTGCCTTGCGCGCGCCGCTCTTGCAAATCAGGCGGCCGGCAGGGATTTTCCGGGCCGGGGCCGCTTACACCAGTGAGAAGAGGACAACGACATCATGTCAACCAGGCGAACGTATCAACCTCGCAAGCGCCGTCGCGTGCGCGTTCATGGCTTTCGCGCGCGGATGGCCACCAAAGGCGGGCGCAAGGTGCTTGCTGCGCGCCGCGCGCGCGGGCGCCGTCAGCTCACCGTCAGGGCGAACAACCACGTGAAGAAGATCGACTGGAACGAGGTGTATTCACCGGCCAGAAGCAAACGCGGGACAGAGGGAAGCAAATAACGCATCATGCCGCCCCGGCCGGGTCGTCTGCGCAGTGCTGCGGAGTTCGAGCGGGTGAGGCGTGAAGGCGGCTATTGGCGCGGCAGGTTATGCGCGGTCAATGCCGCCGTCCGCCCGCGACCGACCACTGAAGACGTTGAACGGGCAACAGGGCCGGCGAGAGTCGGCTACATTACTTCCCGCAGGATTGGCACTGCGGTGCAACGCAACCGCGCGCGGCGCCTGTTGCGGGAGTCGATTCGCCTGCTGGCCGGCCGGCTGTCTCCCGAATGGGATATTGTGTTGATTGCGCGTCGCGACTTGTGCGCGCCCGGCGTGCGCATGCGCGACGTTCAGGATGAGTTGAGTTGGCTGTTGACCCGGGCGCGTATCATGATCCCGCCGGAGACTCAGGATCACAGGCCGGCATGAGCCGCGATGTCTATCTGGATTCCCCGTTGCCCAAACCGGGCATCGGTCCGCGCGTGATGATGGGCGCCATCCGGCTCTACCAGATGACGCTCTCGCAGGTCCTGCCGCCATCGTGCCGGTTCTATCCATCGTGCAGCGAATATACGCTGCAGGCGATTGCCCGCTATGGCGCGCTGAAGGGCGTCTGGCTGGGCATCCGCCGAATCCTGCGTTGCCATCCGTTTAATCCGGGCGGGTATGACCCTGTTCCCTAGTGCGCAAGCGGACGAGTGCCACATGTTGGCGTCGCGCTCGTCATTCCCCCTGGATTCGTTGAGGACATTGACTTGAAGACACCATTTTCCATGCGCGCCCCCTGGCGCGTTGCCATGAGCAGGCTGGCCGCGCTGGCCGGCATCGCCCTGTTGCTGACTGCCTGCGGCGGCGAGCCGCCCCCCTCGGCCTTTCCAGGCATGAGCGTCTACGGCGATTTCGCCTACCTTGCCAACAATTTTCACCTCTCCAAGTGGGATTTGAAGACCGGCGCGCAGGTGTGGCAGTTTCCCGCGACCCAGGACAATGCGGCCCCGATCGGCCCGTTCTCCGGGACGCCGGCCAAATATGGTGACTGGATCGTTATCGGCGGCAGCGCCGGCCTCAACGGCGGGTACGACCGCCACGTGTACGCCGTTTCGGACGCGACCGGCGCGGAAGTATGGCGCTTCACCGGCGTGCGCGAGTTCGTTGACGGCGTGGTGACAGACGGCAGGCTGATCTTCGCGCCGAGCGGCGACGGCGTTCTGTATGCCCTGGATCCATCGAGCCGCGATGCAAACGGCGAACCGCGCGTGGCATGGAAGTTCCAAACCGGCAACCGCCTGTGGAGCCGCCCGCTGCTCGCCGATGGCCGGCTGTATCAGGGATCGTTTGACCATACGCTGTATGCGATCGATGCCGCGACAGGCCGGGAGATCTGGCGCTTCGACGAGCCGTCCGCGCCTGTGGGCGTGCAGCCGGCCCTGCGCGATGGCGTGTTGTACTTCGCGTCGTTTGATGGTTACGCCTATGCCGTGAACGCTGTGGATGGCAAACTCAGGTGGAAGTCTGCCGTCGATGGCTGGGTGTGGACCGACCCCACCATCGGCGTCAATCTGGTGTATATGGGGGATGTGCGCGGCAAGGTGTACGCATTTGATCTGCAAACCGGCGAGCGCAAGTGGCACTTCGAGGCGCTCGATTCAATCAAAGCGCACCCGGTGCTGTCGGGCGATTTGCTGTATATCGTGTCGATGGACACGTTTGTGTATGCGCTCGATCCGGCGGGCGCCGACCGGGACGCCGGCGGCAGAGTGGATCGCAACAATGCCCGCTGGCGCAACGAAACGCTGGGGCGCCGGCTGATGACGACGCCCGTCATCTACGGCGATAATCTGCTGGTGCCGCCGCTGGACGGCGATGTGAAAATCTGGTCGCTCAACGCCAAAACAGGCGAGCGCGGCATGCGCATGCCGGCGGCGCCGGCTGGAACGACGACGCCGTGATGAACGCCGCAATGAAGGCTGTGACCGTCGCGGGACGAGGACAATACTGAGTAAGGGCTTATGGGCAACATCTTCGACTTTCTGGTGATCAACCCGATGACCAACATCATGTTGTTGATCTACGGGCTGTTTAACAACTATGTGGTCGCCATCGTTCTGCTGACGGTTCTGATCCGTCTGCTGACGCTGCCGCTGAACCTGAAGCAGATGGTGTCGAGCATCAAGATGGCGGCGGTTCAGCCGCAAATGAAGGCGCTGCAGGAAAAGTACAAGAACGACCCGCAGACCCTCTCCGCCGAGATGCGCAAGCTGGGCTTCAACCCGCTGGCCGGCTGCCTGCCGACGCTGATACAGTTTCCGATTCTGATCGGCCTGTACAACGCCATCATGCGCACCATGGCGGTGAATCCGTTCAGCCTGTTGGAGCTGGGCAAGCACGTGTACAGCTTCCTGCCCGGCCTGTCGTCTCTGGTGCCGATCAACAGCCAGTTCCTGTTCTGGGATCTGGGCCAGCCTGATCCGCTGTTCATTGTGCCCATGCTGGTCGTGGCAACCACCTACTTCTCCACCAGGTTCACCATGCTGCCCAGCACCGATCCGCAGATGAAGCAGACCAACCAGATGATGAGCTGGATGATGCCGATCATGTTCGGCTTCTTCATGCTGTCCGCGCCGGTGGGTCTGGGCATCTACTGGGTGGTGTCCAACCTGATCGGCATTGGGCAGTATTACTTGTTAAAGCCGCGACTCGATTCGGCGCGGGCCTTGCACGCTGCGCCGGCTGCGGCAACGGCGACGGCCGCAGCAGCCGCGCCACCAGCGCCCAAAGCGCCGCCGCCCAGGTCCAAAGTCAAGCCAAAGGCCACGGCCAAAATAGCGAAACCAGGCGCCGAAAGCGGCAGGAAATAGCCGTCAGTTTCCGCAGAGCGCCCGGCGCCGGCCGGGCGTCTGCACAGCAACAGGATGCAACATGCCCGCAATTGAGATCAGCGCGCACGACATCGAATCCGCCATCAATCAGGGTTTGTCCCGGCTCCAGTTGTTGCGCGCCGAAGTGAAGATCGAGGTGCTGGACGAGGGGAGTCGAGGGGTGCTGGGAATCGGCGCGCGCCCGGCCCGTGTGCGACTGACGCCGTATGCGGAGATCGAAGCGTCAGCTCAAGCCAGCTCTGCCCCGGTGGACGCGCCGGCAACAGCAGACAGCGCGACAGCGTCCGCCGCCGCGCCCGCGAGTGACCAGCCGCCTGTGACCGACACAGCCATATCCGATGCCTTGCCATCGCAGGATGACCTTGCAGCATTGGACACGTCTACCGAAGTTGAGCGCGACCGCGCGCTGTCCAGCGCGCTGACTGACGATGATGCCCGGCTGGCTGCCGAATTGACGCAGGCGGTTCTCGATCGCATGCGTTTCAGAACGACCTGCTCTGGCCGGCTGGTTCAGCCGGCGGATGACAAGGAGGGCGTCTACATCTGGGTCGCCATTGAAGGCGAAGACGCCAGCCGGCTGCTTGCGCATCAGGCCGAGTCGCTCGAGGCGCTCCAGCTCGTTGTGCAGAACATGTGGGCGCACAAGACCAAAAGCAGCGCGCGCATCACGCTCGACGCGGATCAATACAAGGCCAATCGTGAACAGCGCCTGAAGCAGATGGCCGCCCGCCTGGCCGAGCGTGTCGTGAGCGCCGGCCGGTCGATTACGCTGGAGCCGATGCCGCCCGCAGAGCGCCGGCTGATTCACCTGGCGCTGCGCGACCACCCGCAGGTCTACACCGAGAGCGAAGGCGAGGGCAACCAGCGTCGCGTCACCATCAGGCTCAGGAAGTGATTGACGGATTGAGTCATTGAGTCATTGAGCGAGTGGCCAAATTACTCAATCACTCAATCACCAAATTCCTCAATTCCTCATGGACTACCTTGCCGTCGGGCACGTCACGGAGGATTTGTGGCCGGATGGCAAGACGCCGGGCGGGCCGGTCCTGTACGCCTCGCGCACCGCTCTGGCCTGGCTCGACCATGTGGGCGTGTTGACCGCAGCCGGCGACAGCTTCGACAGCGCAGCCGCCTTCCCCGGCGTCGATGTGCGCCTTATTTCCGCGCCGTCAACGACGCAGTTCCGCAACCTCTACGTGAACGGCGGGCGCCGGCAGATCGTCTGGCCGTGCCCCGTCCGCATCACCGCCGCGCATCTGAGCGATGAGTTGCTGGGCAGCCGCATCATTCACCTGGCGCCGGTGTGCAATGAAGTGGACGCCGATGTGATCGCGCGCATCCCGGCCGGCGCGTTTGTGGGCGTCACGCCGCAGGGCTGGCTGCGGCGCTGGGACGCGCAGGGCGCCGTGTATGCAGCCGGCTGGGAAGATGCCGGCGCGATTCTGCCGCGCGCCAATGCCACCGTGTTCAGCATCGACGACGTGGCCGGCGACTGGGATATCGTGCGCGCCTGGGCAGCGCAAACTTCGATTCTGGTTGCCACTCAGGCTGCCGAGGGCTGCACGTTGTTCCTGAACGGCGCGCCGATTCACGTGCCGGCGCCGCGCGTGGCGCAGGTCGAGCCTACCGGCGCCGGCGATATCTTTGCCGCTGCGCTGTTCATTGCCCTGCAACAGGGCTGCGAGCCGGCCCGCGCCTGCGCCATCGCCAATTGCGTCGCCGCTCACTCGGTCACATTTCCGCACGGGCAGGGCTTCCCCACACGCCGGGACGCCGAACACTGCGCGGAGGCTGTGGTTTAGAATCAGGCCTGACGTGTCATCTGGAGAGAACCCACCCATGACCTATATCTACGCGATCGCGAACCAGAAGGGTGGTGTGGGAAAGACCACCACGGCAGTCAACCTTGCAGCCTACCTGTCCAGCATGGGCAGGCGCGTCCTGCTGATCGATATGGATCCGCAGGCCAATGCCAGCAGCAGCCTGGGGATCAACAAGGACAAGGTCGAAGCCTCGAGCTACGACGTGTTGCTGGGCAATGTGACGGCTGCCCGCGCGACACTCAGGAATGGCAAGCTCAATCTTGCGATTATTCCCAGTTCGCCCAATCTGGCAGCCGCTGAAGTTGAACTGGTTGGCGAGCTGGCGCGTGAATATCGTCTCCGGCAGGCGCTGGTGGCGGAAGCCGACAAGTACGACTATGTGCTGATGGATTGCCCTCCGTCGCTGGGCCTGTTGACGGTCAACGCGCTCACGGCTGCCGGCGGCGTCCTGATACCGGTGCAGTGCGAGTACCTGGCCCTGGAAGGTCTGTCGCAACTGACCCGCATTGTGCAACTGGTGCGCCAGCGACTCAACCCGCAACTGGAGATTCGCGGGCTGATCCTGACCATGTATGACGCCCGCACGGCGCTGGCGCAGCAGGTTGTCGCCGAAGTGCAAAAGTTTTTCGGCGCGCGCGTCTTTGCCACGCGCATTCCGCGCAACGTCCGGCTGAGCGAGGCGCCCAGCTACGGCCAGCCCATTCTGACCTACGCGCCGGGCTCCCCCGGCGCAAAGGCGTATGCTGAGTTGACGCAGGAGTTGGTGGCGCAGAACGACAGCGAGGGGGTCAAACATGCCTAAACCGATTGGACTGGGGCGCGGGTTGGATTCACTCATTCCCGGCGCTTCGGGGGCAGACACGCAAACGTCTGTTGCGCCGGCCAAAGATGGCGACCAGCGCGGTGTCATTGAGATTGCTGTCAGCGAAATCCGCGCCAACCCGCGCCAGCCGCGCCTGTCGCGCGGCATTGAAGCGTTGAAACTCGAGGAGCTGGCCGCCAGCATCCGCGAGCATGGCGTCATCCAGCCCATCATTGTCACCCGCACGCAAGGCCCCGGCGCGCCCTTCACGCTGGTGGCCGGCGAGCGCCGCTGGCGCGCCTCGCAACTGGCCGGCCTCACCCATCTGCCGGCCATCGTCAAGGATGTCGCGCCGCAACAGATGCTGGAACTGGCGCTGATCGAAAACATCCAGCGCAGCGACCTCAGCCCGCTCGAAGAAGCCGCCGCCTATCAGCAACTGATCAACGAGTTTGGCCTGACCCAGGAACAGGTGGCCGAGCGGGTGGGCAAGAGCCGCGCCGCCGTCACCAACACCGTTCGCCTCCTGAAGTTGCCCGGTCAGGCGCAGGCCGCGTTGATGCAGGGCGTCATCAGCGAAGGTCACGCCCGCGCGCTGCTTGGCCTGGCGTCGAGTGTCGATCAACTGCTGGCGCTGGACGAGATCGTGAAGAACGGCCTGAACGTGCGACAAGCCGAGGAACTGGCGCGGCGCATGACCCAGCCGGCTGCGACTGCCCCGAAGCCCAACGGCCGCGCGCCCGAACGCTGGGAAGGCGCGAAGGAATACGAGTCGAAGCTGCGAACCGCGCTCGGCACGCGCGTCTCCCTGCAGCGCAGTCGCAAAGGCGGTCGCATCATCATCGAGTTTTATTCCGACGAGGAGTTTGCTTCCATCTACGAGCGCATCGTGGGCAACGAATCATGACCGATCTCACCCCCATCATCCGGGAAAAGCTCGATCAGGCCGCTGGCCTGCTCAACGAACATCGGCTCGACTGCTGGCTGACATTCGTCCGGGAAACATCGCAGGTCTACGACCCGGCGCTCAATCTGATCCTCGGCTTCGGGTTGACCTGGGAATCGGCGCTGATCGTGTCTCGTTCGGGGCGCAAGGTGGCGATTGTCGGGCGCTTCGACGCCGACAACGCGCGCCGGCTGGGCGCATACGACGAGGTGATCGGCTACGATCAGAGCATCGGCGACGCGCTGCGGGCGCAACTGGCGCAGATCAACCCGTCGAGCATCGCGCTGAATTACTCGCTCAGCGACTCCGGCGCCGATGGCCTGACCTTCGGCATGTATGCGCGCCTGACCCGGCTGCTGGCCGGCACGCCGTATCCCGCCCAGTTTGTCAGCGCAGAGGATATCGTGCGCCGGCTGCGCGAACGCAAATCGCCCCGCGAGCTGGAGCGCATTCGCCGCGCCATCGACGTGACCCGGCAGGTCTATGACGAATTGCTGGCCCAGCCGCTGGTTGGCATGAGCGAGCGCCAGGTTCATGCGCTGGCCGGCGACATCGTGGCGCGCCACGGCTGCGGGTTTGCCTGGGAGCGCGCCGGCAACCCAATCGTCAACGCCGGCCCGGACTCGGCCATCGGTCACGGCATGCCTGGCGATCTGGTGATCCAGCCGGGCCAGCTTGTTCACTTTGACATGGGCCTGCGCTGCGATGGCTACTGCTCCGATTTGCAGCGCATGGTCTATGTGCGGCGCGAGGGCGAATCTGAGCCGCCGGAGGAGGTGCGCCGCGCCTGGCAGGCGTGCTGGGCGGCGCTGGAGGCCGGCCGCGCCACCCTCAAGCCCGGCGCGCTGGGCTGGCAGGTGGACGCCGCCGCGCGCGCCGAACTGACGCGACACGGCTATCCCGAATATCTGCACGCCTTCGGCCATCACATCGGCCAGCAGGCGCACGATGGCGGGAGCGTGCTGGGGCCGCAATGGGACAAATACGGCGATCTGCCCAACAAGCCGATTGAGGCCGGCAGCGTGTTCGCCATTGAACTGGGGGTGATGGTCGCCCCTTACGGCTATATCGGCATCGAAGAGAACGTGCTGGTCAGCGAGGCCGGCGCCGAATACCTCAGCGCCCCGCAGACACAACTCTGGCAGCAATAGCCGGCCCCGGCCAACCCTCAACCCTCAACCCTCAACCTTCAACTCTCAACCCTCAGCGCTCACCGCCATGAACCTGATTCTCCACAACGCCAACATCTACACCGTGAACCCGGCCCTGCCGCGCGCGACGGCGATCGCCATCGCCAACGACCGCATCGTGGCCGTTGGCAGCGACGCCGAGATCGACGCCGTGCGCCTGCCCAATGCGCAGCGCGTGAACCTGGCCGGCGCATTTGTCATGCCCGGCATGATCGACGCCCATCTGCATCTCCAATGGGCCGGACTGGCCATGCAAAGCGTCGATGTGTTCGAGGCGCCCAGTGTCGAAGCAGCCGTTGCGCGTGTGCGCGAGCGCGCCCAACACACCCCGCCCGGCAAATGGATCACCGGTCGAGGCTGGACGCAGGACGTGTGGGATTCGCCGCGCTTCCCCACAGCCGACGATCTGGATGCGGCAACGAAAGAGCATCCGGTCATGCTCTCTGCCAAGAGCGGCCATGCCGCATGGGTCAACAGCGCGGCGTTGCGCCTGTGCGGCATCACGGCTGACACGGCTGATCCCGTCGGCGGCCAGATCGTGCGCGACGCGCGCGGCAATCCCAGCGGCGTGCTGCTGGAAAACGCGATGGAGCTGGCTGCGCGGCATATCCCGCCGCCCGCGCCGGAAGAGGAGGAGGCTGCCACCATTAAAGCCATGCGCGCCATGAACCGCGTCGGCCTGACCGGCGCGCACTGCATGGACGGCGACGAGGCCAGTTTCCGCTCCTTCAACACCTATCAGCGCCTGCGCGCGCAGGGCCGCATGACCTTGCGCGTGGTCAAGCAACTGGGCGTCGAGGCGCTCGACCGGGTGCTGCGGGTTGGTATTCGCAGCGGCTTTGGCGACGCCTGGCTGCGCATCGGCGGCGTCAAGATTTTCATCGATGGCGCGCTGGGGCCGCACACCGCCGCCATGATCGAGCCGTATGAGAACGAGCCGGACAACTACGGCATCAGCACGTTCGAGCGCGAGGAACTGGCCGAGACGGTGACGCGCTGTAATCAGCATGGCCTGGCTGCGGTGATTCACGCCATCGGCGACCGCGCCAATCACGACGCGCTCGATGCGTTTGAAGTTGCCGCGACGCAGGCCGGCGGCGCGCCGCTGCGCAACCGCATCGAGCACGCGCAGATCGTTCATCCTGAGGACATCGCGCGCTTTGCCCGGCTGGGCGTGATCGCCTCGATGCAGCCGATTCACGCCATCGGCGATATGCGCATGGCCGACGCCTATTGGGGCAAACGCAGCCGCACCGCCTATGCCTGGCAATCGCTCCGCGACGCCGGCGCGCGCCTGGCGTTTGGCTCCGACAGCCCGGTGGAAAGCTTTGACCCGTTCCTCGGCTTGCACGCGGCTGTGACGCGCCGGCGACCGGATGGCTATCCGGGGCCGGAGGGCTGGTATCCCGAACAGCGCGTGACCATCGAGGCGGCTATAGAAGCCTACACCATCGGCGCAGCCTATGCCGGCGGCATGGAGCGCGAGATCGGCTCACTCGAGCCGGGCAAGCTGGCCGACCTGATCGTGTTATCGCGCGACATCACCCGCTGCGAGCCGGATGCGTTGCTCGATGTCAAAGTAGAGCGCGTCCTGCTCAATGGTGAGTGGCTCGATCTGAGCTGATCGCTCTGAAGCCTCCCGCAGGCTTACACCCTGCGGGAGGTTTGTATCCAGTCCTTCACCATCCCAGGGCATAGCCGATCTGCCCCCGTGGCGACGCGCCGCCGGCAATGATGCCCCGTTCGGGATCGCGGTAGATGCCCATGCATTTGCCGTGGTTCCACCCATCGTTCACCACCACGTCGTGGCCGCGCCCTTCCAGACCGCGCAGCACGGCGGCGTCGATGCGATCCTCGGCTTCGAGCCGGCCCGGATAAGCGTCGCGGGGATAGAACGACGACGGAAAATGCGTCGAGTGCACGGTGGGCGCGTCGAGGGCCGCCTGCAAGTCCATGCCGAAGTCAACCACGTTCAGGAAGAATTGCAGCGTCCACTGATCCTGGCTGTCGCCGCCGGGCGTGCCGAACACCATGTACGGCTCGCCGTCGCGCAGGACCAGCGACGGGGTGAGCGTTGCGCGCGGGCGCTTGCGCGGTTGCAGGGCGTTCGGGCGTTCGGGGTTCAAGTAGAACATCTGGCCGCGCGTGCCCATCGGGAAGCCAAGCCCTTGCACGACCGGCGACGAGCCGATCCATCCGCCGCTGGGCGTGGCGGCGACCATGTTGCCTTCAGCGTCAACGGCGTCGAGGTGCGTGGTGTCGCCCAGATGCCCATGTTTGATGCGGCAGGGCCGCGCTGCGCCCTCGCCGAGCAGTTGCAGCGCGCGGCGGTTGTCGGCAGCCACGTCGAATGTGGCGGCGTATGCCGGCGCGCCATGACCTACGTCGCCGGGCCGCATCTCGCGCGAGGCTTCGCGCCCGATCATTTCCCGGCGCTGCGCGGCGTATTCCTCCGATAGAAGAATCTCATAGGGCACAGGGTCGAAGGCCGGGTCGCCGTAGTAGGCTTCGCGGTCGGCGAAGGCCAGCTTGGCGCACTCGATCAGCGTGTGCAAGTATTCGACCGAGTTGTGCCCCATCGCCGGCAGGTCGAATCCCTGCAACAAGGCCAGTTGTTGCAGAAACACCGGCCCCTGCGTCCAGGCGCCGCACTTGAACACATCGAGGCCGTGGTAGCGATAGCTCACCGGCTCGTCGAGTGTGGCATGCCATTCCGCAATATCTTCGTAGCTCAACAGGCCGGCGCGCGCCTGGCCGGTGGCGTCCATCACCGGCTGCTCGCGCATGAAGGACACCATGCGATGCGCGATCTCGCCGCGATAGAACACATCGCGCGCAGCCTCGATGCCGGCGACCCGGCCCTTGCCCTGAGCGGCCCGTTCGGCGGCGCACATCTGCTTCAGCACGCCGGCCCAGTCGGGGTTGCGCAACACTTCGCCGGCTTCGGGCGCGCGACCGCCCGGCAGATACACGTCACCCGTCGTTGGATACAACTCGGTGAATCTGCGCGCGTTGGCTTTCAGGCTGTTGCGCAGGCCGGGGTAAACCGGGAACCCGTTTTCGGCCAGATCGATGGCCGGCTGCAAAATCTGCGCGAAGCTCAGCTTGCCGAAGCGGGCCACGGCCAGCGCCCATGTGTCCACCACCGAAGGCACGCAGGCCGGCAGATAGCCATCGCCGGGGATCAGGTCAATGCCGTTGTCGCGGCACCAGTCGATGGTGAACGCTTGCGGCGACCAGCCCATGCCGCTGAGCGAATACACGTTGCGCTCTCTGGCGGAGTAAATGAGCGTCGGCGCTTCGCCGCCCAGCCCGCACGACTGCGGCTCGAGCAGATTCAGACAGAAGCACATGGCGGCTGCGGCGTCGATGGCGTTGCCGCCCTGCTCCATGATGCGAAAGCCGGCGGCAGTGGCCAGATAGTGGCCGGAGGTGACGACGCGTCGTGTGCCCATGACAACCGGGCGAGTGGTGAATGTGGCGTTTGGCATGCCGGCCATCATAGCGTAGAGACGTTGCACTGCAACGTCTCTACCCATGCAACGTCTCTACTCGGCCCCGGCCTGATTCGAGGGCGGCAGCACTTCGCGGAATTGCGAGCCGGGCACGCTGGGGCCAACAATCCCGCGCTCTTCCATCAGCTCGATCAGGCGCGCGGCGCGGGTATAGCCGATGCGCAGCCGGCGCTGGAGCAGAGAGATCGACGCTTTGCCTTGCAGTCGCACGGTGGCGACGGCGTCCTGGAACAGCTTGTCCTCTTTGCTGGCGCCGGCTTCTTCCATCACGCTGGACAAGGCGCGCGCCTCGTCCCAGGTCAACGGCTCGCTGTTGCGGGGCAGCGGCATCTGCACGGCCTGCGCTGCGCCGTCCAGTGTGCCGCTCATGGGGATGGAGGGCGCGCTAAACGACGCGCTGAGCGGATCGCTGGTTTCGACGCCGCCGGCCTGAGCGCGCCAGTGACGCACGACGGTGTTGATTTCCTTATCGGACACCCAGCAGCCCTGGGCGCGCGTGGGCAGCGGACTGTCGGGCGTGACCACCAGCATGTCGCCGCGCCCGAGCAGCTTTTCGGCGCCCGGCGTGTCGAGGATGACGCGCGAATCAACGCTCGTGGCGACGGTGAACGCGATGCGGGCCGGGAAGTTGGCTTTGATCAGCCCGGTGACGACATCCACACTGGGGCGCTGCGTGGCGATGATGAGGTGAATGCCGGTCGCGCGCGCCATCTGCGCCAGCCGGCACAAGGTCTTCTCTGTCTCATCCGGCGCGAGCATCATCAGATCGGCCAACTCGTCGATGATGACGACGATGTACGGAATCTTTCTGAGGTCATCCGCCACTCGCCCGGCTTCGCCCGTCTGGCGCGCCGCAGTCTCGCTCACCTTTGTGTTGAAGTCAACGATGTTGCGCACGCCGTGTTTGGCGAACAGGCGATAACGGTTCTCCATCTCGCGCGTCACCCAGGCCAGCACGCCGGTGACTTTTTCCAGGTCCACGACGACCGGCGACAGCAGGTGCGGGATGCCGTTATAGCCGGTCAGTTCGACGCGTTTGGGATCGACCATCAGCAATCTCAGGTCTTCCGGCGAGTTGTGGCACAACAGGGCCGTGATGATGGCGTTGACGCACACGCTCTTGCCCGATCCGGTTGTGCCGGCGATCAACAGGTGCGGCATGGCGGTCAGGTCGCCGATGACGGGATGCCCGCTGACATCCTGTCCCAGTCCGAGCCGCAGCCGGGTCTTGCGCGCGAGCTGCGCGAACTCCTCCGACTCCATCACGTCGCGCAACGACACCAGCGACACTTCCGAGTTGGGCACTTCGATGCCCACGATGGCCCGGCCAGGCACGGGCGCTTCGATGCGGATGCGCGGGGCCGACAGCGCCAGCGCCAAATCGTCGGCCAGCGCCGCGATTTTGCTGACCTTGACTTTGATCTGCTTGCCACCCTTGACATCGATGAAGCCCGGCTCGACGCCGAACTGGGTGATGGTCGGCCCCTGGTTTACTTCGACGACGCGCCCCGGCACGCCGAATGCAAGCAATGTTTCTTCGATCACCTGCGCGCGCTTGCGGATGTCGGCTTCCTTGAGCGAGGCGTCGTTGCCAGGCTCGAGTACCTTCTCGACAATGGGCAGCTTCCACGCCTGCCGGCTTTCGACGCGCGAAGTGATGTGCGGCTGGGCCGGCCCCGGCGCAACAGGCTGGGCAGATGCGGTCGAGGCTGCCGGGTCTTGCCCGCCGATGATGCGCGGCGGGGGCAGCTTGCGCGACGGCTCGGCCGGGGGCGTCAACGGCGCGCGATTGCGGCCGGGCGGGTTGATGGTGGGAGCGGGGATGGCCGGCTGCGTGGGGGCGCGTCCGTTGCCCATGATGGGCCGCGCCGGCGGCATGTCCGCTTCTTCAGCGGCGTCGGGCACGGCCGGCTTAGGCGCCGGCTGTCTGCGCCTCAAGCCGTTGATGATCAGGTCGCCCATCGTGCTGCGGCCGGCGCGATCGCCAACGCGCGTGTCACGCCGGCCCGTCTCATCATCCCATGCCGGCACGATGACGCCATGGGGGCCGGCCTCCTGCTCGGCGGGGCGTCCCTCCACGAGCTGCCGAATCGACTGAATGACCTGCGCGATGGAGAGCCGGGCAGTGAGCAGGATGGCGGCGCACCACACGATCACAACGATGAGCAGCGCGCCGGCGTTGCCCAGCGCGGCGCTCAGCCCATCGACCAGGCCGGCGCCAACGCGCCCGCCGCCGGCGCTGGCGGCCACCAGCGCGTCACTGCCGGGGTACATCGCCATGCCGATGATGTGCAGCGTCATCAGCGCCGCGATGAAGGCGATCAGCACGCCGAAAATGCGCAGGGGCGCAAGCCGGGGGAAGCGGTCGCCAAACCGGCGCAGCACCAGATACAGCCCGAACACGCCCATGACAATCGGCGCCAGCAATACGCCCCAGCCGAACGCTGCGCCCAGGATGCGCAGCCAGTCCGCCGTGATCTCACCCTGGCCGCCCGGCGACAATGCGCTCAGCACGGTGAGCGCCGCCAGCGCAATCAGCAGGTAGCCGAACAGGTCCAGCCACTGATCGGTGGTGAGCAGTGGTTTGTCTGGCGCCGGTTTGGCCTTGTTGCCTTTTCTGGGCGAGCCTTTGGCCGCAGGCTTGCGCGCGTCGTATCGCATAGGACAGGTGTTCTACCGAGGCGGCTATTGTAGCGCATTACAGCGGACAGAAGCCGCGCCGGCCAGCCTATAATCGCCGCCGATGACTCGAGTTTTCGACGCGCGCGCAGAGCCGGCGGCGATTGCGTTTGCGGCAGACGTGATCCGCCAGGGCGGACTGGTCGCTTTTCCCACCGAGACGGTGTATGGCCTGGGCGCGAATGCGCTCGACGCCGACGCCGTAGCCAAAGTGTTCAGCGCCAAACAGCGCCTGTTGAACGATCCGCTCATCGTGCATATCGGCGCTGCGAATGGCGGCCCCGATTGCATCGCTGCGCTGGTCGAGCAGAGCATTCTGGGCGCGCTGTCCACCGATCAGGAGGCTATCGCGCGCAAACTGGCGCGCGCGTTCTGGCCTGGCCCCTTGACACTGGTGCTGCCGCGCGGCCAGCGCATCCCGCTTATCGTGACCGCCGGCCAGGACACGGTGGCCGTGCGCATGCCGAATCATCCGATCGCGCTGGAATTGATTCGCCGCAGTGGGGCGCCGATTGCCGCGCCGAGCGCAAACCGATTCGGCCATGTCAGCCCGACCACAGCGCAACATGTGCTCGACGATCTGGCCGGGCGCATCGATGTGGTGTTGGACGGCGGGCCAACGCCGATCGGCATCGAGTCCACCGTGCTGGATTTGACCGAAACGCCGCCGATGATACTGAGGCCGGGGGGTCTGGTCCGCGCGCAAATCGAGGCGGTGATCGGGCCGTTGCGCGACTGTGCAGCGAACCGGGCGCTGGATGGAGGAGATTCGCCAGCAGTGGATGAGGCGCGCCCTCAGCCGTCGCCGGGCCTGTTGAGCAGGCACTATGCCCCGCGCGCGGAGTTGCGGGTGGCGCGCACCACGGCCGAGCTGATCGAAACGCGCCGCGCGTTGATGAGTCGTGGGTTGAGTGTGGGGCTGCTCATCACAGACGCGCAACAGGCGGATTGCGCCGGCCTCGCGCCGGTGTTTACGCTGGGCTACGATCTGGAGAGTGTGGGGCGCAATTTGTACGCCGGCCTGCGCGCCCTGGACAGCGCCGGCGTCGATGTCATTCTGGTCAGCGAAGTGGAAGCCCAGGGCCTCGGTGAGGCAATCGCCGACCGGCTGCGGCACGGGTCGCGGCGCAGGTAGCGGCGCGGGTCGCGGCGCAGGCCGCTCCGTGCCGGTTGAGACTGACGCGCCTGGGCGCTAGGGCGTCGGTGTGACGAGGCCGGGCAGATCGAGCGCGATGGCGTCTGTCGGCGCAGCAATGGTGATGGCCGCGTTGTGGTCGCGCAGACGAACATCGGCCTTGAACACGATCACTTTATTCTCGCCATCCGTGCTGCCCAGGTCAAAGTTCATCTCCAGGCGATGCACATAGCCATCGTCGCAGGCCCAGATGCTGAACGCGCCGGCTTGCATGGACAGGCTGCCGGCGCCCGGCAAAACACTGGCGCCAAACGAGGCCAGCGCTTCGCGGGTTGCGGCGGCATCGGCGGTGTACACCTCGCAAGACCGGCCTTCCAGTTCCTGGCTGCCTGCGCGGTCGAACACAAACGCGCCGGCGTTGTCGTCGGCGAATCGGCCCAGAAACTGAAGTGTTTCCACCGGCGCTCGCGCCGCGCTGGCCTGCTCCTCCGGCAGGATATACCAGCGTTCCTCGATTGCGCCGAGCAGCGGGGCCGGCCCGCGCAGGTAGGTCTTGCCGTCCGCCGCGATCACTTGCACGCCATCCTGCCCCCCACCGAGTAGAACAGCCGCCAGCCCGCTCAGGGTGAACGCGGCGTTCTGCCGGCTGTGCTGCCCGCTGATGGCCATCAACATCACTTCGGCGCCCGGGTCGTCCTCAGACAGCGCGGCGAAGGGCTGTCCTGATCCTGTTATCGTCATCTCGACCTGATACGATGCTGCGCCAATCGTTTTCAGGATCGCCGCCTGCAGCGCGTTATCGGGCGGCGGCTGGGGTGTGTCGGTCATGGCCGGCTCGGCTGCGCGGGTTGGCGGGACAGGGGTGGGCGCCGGCGGCGCGGGCGTGTCGGTGGGGATCAACATCGTCACCGCCAGTGTGATGACCGGCGCCTGGGCCGGGGCCGGCGCGCTGGCGCACGCGACGAGTGAAAGGGCGATCGCGGCCAGCGCGCCCCCCCAGGCTGTCTGTCGTTTTGCCATGCTCATTCCCGATGGATTTCAGGCGGCAGTGTAGCAGAGGCACGCAGGAATGGGGTATTCAGCGTTGCGGTGGCGCTGAACGGCAATCGCGCAGATCAAGCGGGTAGCGCGCAGCTTGTTGCTGCCAGTAGCGCCGCAGCACAGCCCCGTTCGAGGGGCTGGTTGAATCGGGATCATATCGCGCCGCGATCAGGCCGATGCGCAGTTCATCCACGGCTACCCGGCTGTGCTGCCAGCGGGTGAACATGAATGGCGCGGCGTCCAGCGGGTAGCGGTTCATTGTTTCGATGTCGATGCCGTAAACGATGTTCCCGCCGGAGAGGAGCCGGCGCGTATCGGGATCGGGGTCGGTCAACCAGTCCGGTTGATTGATGACGATGATGTTGTCGGCGTTATAGCCGCGCGCCACGTCGATGAAGCGCTGGGCGATGGCGCGCTGGCGTCGGGGGCTGGCGTCGCGGATGGCATCGGCGGGGTCGAACCACACGCCGGGGTTGTTTTTAAGGTAGTCGATCATCAGGCGCAACCAGCTCTCGGCGTCATTGACGTGTTGGTTGAGCGGAGTCTGGATCGTGTCGCCCCAGGCCAGGATGACCAGCAGGCCCAGGCGATTGGCCTGCCGGACGAAGTCGGTGACGGGGCCGGGCACAAAGGTGGGCGTGATTTCGCTGTCGGCAACGCGCAGGCGGACGACTTTTGCGCCGGCTGTGGCCAGATCGCGCAGGCGGGCGGCGGGCTTATAGTCGCCGGCGTTCATCTCGGTCAAAGTGGGCAGGTTGGCGCCGTGGACGACGACGGGCCGGCCCGCTTCGTCGCGGATGGATGCGCCATCGACGCGCAGCCGGCAGAAGCCGGCCGCCTCGGCCGTCATTTCGGCGGCGATGGATTGCGATTCATTTGTCCAGCGCGGGGCGCAGGCGACGAGCGTTACCTGCGCGAGAAGCGCGAGAGAGATGATGAGTTTGCGTGACATCAGCAGTTCTGAACTCCGGCGCCATGATATACTATCGACCCGCGCCGAAGTGGCGGAACTGGCAGACGCGCACGACTCAAAATCGTGTTCCCCAAAGGAGTGTGGGTTCGATTCCCACCTTCGGCAAATCCTGGATAGCAGCCCGGCTAACCCTACCGCAGGCTCCAGACCTTCAACCATCCCGCTTGCGTCGAGCGGCTCTCATTTGGGCAAAGATTGGTTAAATTGCCGGCGCAACGGAGGGCCACATGGAAAGCCGAATCGTGACGCGAGAAGAAGTCATTGAGCTGGTGCGGCAACTGCCCGGCGAAAAGCTGGCCGTGGTGTATGACTTCATTGCGTTCATTCAGGCGCGCGTGAAAGTCGCGGCTGAGGAAGACGATTGGCTGAGCGACAACGAAGAAGCTATGGCCGCCGAAGACGCGCGCTGGGAACAGGCGCGCGCGCCTTCGTTCGTCGCCGAATCGCAGGCGGCCTACAGCGCGCTGCGCGCCGCCGCCCTGGCCGAAATTGAAGCCGGGTCAACTCAGCCAATGTTCGACGAAGCAGGCCGGTTTGTCACCGACCAGCCAGAGCAATGAAGTCGCGCACTACGCGCAGCTTCCGCCAGTTGCTCAGGACGCTGCCGCCCGATGTGCGCGCGCGTGCGCGGCGGGCATATTGGCTATGGCGCGAAAATCCCGACCTGCCGGGGCTGCGCTTTAAGCGGGTGGGGGCGGATGTGTCAGTGCGAATCGGACGGGACTACCGCGCGCTGGGTATTCTGAGCGGGGACACAGTGCACTGGTATTGGATCGGGAAACACGATGAATACGACGCGCGGATCGGATGAACAATCGCGCGCTGGCGAAGTTTGGGGCGGCGCAAGTTAAGCGACTCTCCCGCAGGTTGCACACCTGCGGGAGGGGTAGTCCCATTGTGCGCGGCCATCACGGCCAGCGATATTCCAGCTCCGGCCCGCTGCTGAAGGATTGATCCACCGGCAGCCCCAGCAGGGCAAATAACACTTGCCGGCTCAGCCCGCCCAGGAATGATGTCAGAGTTGAACTGGAGCGGTAGCGAATGACGCGCGGCTCGCCGGTGATGCCGCCCAGATCGGCGGCTTTCCTGATCCCATCATCCAGATTACCCAACTGATCGACCATCTTCGCCTGTAGCGCCTGCCGGCCGGTCATGATACGGCCATCGGCGATCTTGCGCGCCTCGGCTTCGCTCATCTTGCGCCCCTGCGCCACTACTTTGACAAACGTGTCGTATGTTTCATCGACGATGGCCTGAAGCAGCGCCCGCTCTGCGTCGGTCAGGCCGCGCGCCGAACTGCCGATGTCCTTGTACGGGCCGGACTTGATGGCGTTGACGCGCACACCGACTTTTTCAAACAGTCCTTCCAGGTCTTGCAGGCTGAGGATGACGCCGATGGAGCCGGTGAATGTGTCGGGGTTGGCCACGATGTGATCGGCGGCCATGGCGATGTAGTAGCCGCCGGAGGCCGCTGTGGCGCCGAACACGGCGACAATGGGCTTGTCGGCGTCCATCAGCGCCTGGTAAATCTCGTTCGTGGGCACAACGCCGCCGCCGGGGCTGTTGATGCGCAGGACGATGGCTTTCACGTCGGCGTCTTTGGCGGCTTGTCGGATGAGCGGCACCAGCCGGGCAGAAGCAGCCACGGTGTCGGTGCTGAGCGGCGAACTGTCGTCGCCGCTGACAATGCTGCCCACAATGTCGATGATGGCAACCGCCGGCCCGCTGGTTGGGCCGGACACATGCACCGGACCGCCGGATAGTGGCATGCTGGGGCTGCTGTCGCGGGCCGGCCCGGTTAATCCGGCCAGTCCGGTGAACATGGCGGCAATGATGGCCAGGCACGCGCAGATGGGCATGGCAAAGCCGATCACTACGCCGGCCAGCGTCCAGGCTGCAGTGCGGTTTCTGGGTTGGGGGGGCGTCTGAAATGACGATTCCATTTTGCTCTCGATCTCCTTCTGGCTGAATCACATGCGATTCGCAGCGACTCTACCACGACCTGCAGGCGGATTTGCGCGTCCTTCATCGAATTCGCGCTGTGAACGGGCTTTTCCTCTTGACAAATGCCCCGCCGATGAGTATACTGCTTAACAATGTTAACTAAGAGAACAGCGTTAATGGAAACGGCGGATAGCGAGACAGAGAGCGTCCACAACGCCAGTCACGAACGCCGGGCGCGCGAGAAGGAGGCGCTGCGCGAGTCGATTCTGCGCGCCGCCGGCGAAGTGTTCCTCGAGCGCGGCTACGACGGCCTCTCGATGCGCCAGGTGGCCGAACGGATCGGCTACACCGCCACCACAATCTACCTGCACTTTAAGAACAAGGATGACCTGTTGTTCGCGTTACTGAACGACGGCTACGCTGAACTGGGCCGGCGGCTGGCTGCGGCCGCCGAAGCTGAGCGCGATCCGATGCAACGCCTCGCAGCGATTGGCCGGGCCTATGTCGCGTTTGGTCTGGAGCATCCATCGCTGTACCAGGTCATGTTCATGCGGCGGGCCGACTTTCTGGCGGCGCGCTTCAAAGAAAGCCAGGACGACCATCTCAATCCGTTCAATGTGCTGGCGCGGGCTGTGGCCGACGCGCTGCAGGCCGGCGTGTTGAAGCCCGGCGATGTGATGAGCTACGCCATGGCGATGTGGGCGGTGGTTCATGGGCTGGTGTCGCTGGCGCTGATCACCCCTGAAGTTGAGGCCGGCCTGACCGAGCGCATGACGCAAGTGGCCATGTCGGCCACTCTGAGCGGCTTCCAGGCTGCGCCGGTTGTCCCGGCGCGCAAGCGATCGCGCCACGGAGGATGAAAACGATGAACGCTGCGAAACCCTCTTTTTTCATGCGCCTGGGCAACGGGTTCATGCGCGGGCTGTTGCGCTCGCCTCTGCACGGCCTGCTCAGCGGCAGCATGTTGCTGATCGGGGTTACCGGCCGCAAGACCGGCAGGGTGTACGTGACGCCGGTGAACTATCTGCCCGATGGCGATGAGCTGTTGATTGTCAGTCTGCGCTCGCGCACGTGGTGGCGCAACGCGCGCAGTGGCGCAGTCGCCTTGAGATTGCGCGGCGCCGACGTGGCCGGCCAGGCGCGGGTGATTGAAGATGAAGCCGGCGTTGCCGCGCAGATGACGGCTTATCTGCGACGCGCCCCAAAGCTGGCGCGTTCCTTCGGCGTGCGGGTGGATGCGCGCG
>CALBEF010000007.1 GCA_937927775.1 uncultured Anaerolineae bacterium
GGTTAAAGGGAGCGGTTAGCGCAAGCGAAGCTGCGAACTGAAGCCCCGGTGAACGGCGGCGGTAACTATAACCGTCCTAAGGTAGCGAAATTCCTTGTCAGGTAAGTTCTGACCCGCACGAATGGTGTAACGACTGGAGCGCTGTCTCAACGAGGGACTCGGCGAAACTGAAGTAGTGGTGAAGATGCCATTTACCCGCACCCGGACAAAAAGACCCCGTGGAGCTTTACTGTACCCTGGCATTGCGCTAGGGCTTTGTCTGTGTAGCATAGGTGGGAGGCTGTGAAACTGGAGCGCCAGCTTCGGTGGAGCCATCGGTGAAATACCACCCTGATAAGGTCTTGGCCCTAACCGGCATCCATTATCTGGATCCGAGACAGTGCCAGGCGGGCAGTTTGACTGGGGCGGTCGCCTCCCAAAAGGTAACGGAGGCGCCCAAAGGTTCCCTCAGGCTGAATGGAAACCAGCCGTTGAGTGTAAAGGCACAAGGGAGCTTGACTGCAAGACTGACACGTCGAGCAGGGACGAAAGTCGGGCTTAGTGATCCCACGCATCCGAGTGGAAGGGGCGTGGCTTAACGGATAAAAGCTACCCCGGGGATAACAGGCTGGTGAGGCCCAAGCGTCCACAGCGACGGCCTCGCTCGGCACCTCGATGTCGGCTCGGCGCATCCTGGGGCTGTATAAGGTCCCAAGGGTCGGCCTGTTCGGCCGTTAAAGCGTTACGTGAGCTGGGTTCAAACCGTCGTGAGACAGGTTGGTCTCTATCCGGTGTGGGCGCAGGGGATTTGAGAGGAGCTGTCCTTAGTACGAGAGGACCGGGATGGACGCACCGCTGGTGTGCCAGTTGTCTCGCCAGAGGCATAGCTGGGTAGCCAAGTGCGGCAGGGATAACCGCTGAAAGCATCTAAGTGGGAAACCCGCCTCAAGATGAGATCCCCCTGAAGGCCGCCAGAAGACTACTGGTTTAATAGGTGAGAGGTGTAAGCACAGCAATGTGTTCAGCCGACTCATACTAATGGCCGTTTGGCTTACACATGATGCAGAGAAAGAGAAGTTCTCTGACCCGCGTAAGCGCGGACGCAACAGTTCTATTCAGTTTTTAGAGTGTCATCGGATCGACGACTGCAAGTCGGAAATCTGAAGAGTCTTCTGGTGATTTGAGCGGCGAGGTCACACCCGGTCCCATTCCGAACCCGGTCGTTAAGCTCGTCAGCGCCGATGGTACTGCGTGGGCGACTGCGTGGAAGAGTAGGTCATTGCCAGAGGACTCTTTTGATTTTTTCAGGCGCCATAACCCGGCCGGCAATCAGCAATTGCCGGCTTTTTGTTTTTCCCCCAGTGTGTCAGCAATAGTCTGCTGTTTGCAAGCAGGACAGGCTCCACGCCAGCTCAACAAAATGAGCACTTTCACCGCGTCAGCAGCGCCAACACAATCCCCCCGGCGATTACGCTGGCGATCTGCCCCGCCGTATTGGCGCCCATGGCGTGCATCAGTAGAAAATTCTCGAAGTCGTCTTCCAATGCCACCTTCTGCGCGACGCGGGCGGCCATTGGAAATGCGCTGATGCCGGCTGCGCCGATCAGTGGATTGATTTTGACTCGGCTGAACAGGTTGAGCAGTTTGGCAAATAACAGCCCGGCTGCCGTGTCCAGAGCAAAGGCCCCGATGCCCAGCGCCAGAATCGCCAGGGTATCCAGCCGCAGGAACGCCTCGGCCCGCATGGTCGATCCGATGGCCAGCCCCAGAAACAATGTCACAATGTTGGCAATCTCGTTCGATGAGGCTTTGGTTAACCGCTCGACCACCCCGGCCTCTCGCATCAGGTTGCCCAGCATCAGCATGCCGATCAACGGCGTCGCCATGGGCACCAAAACGCCTACGATGATTGTGACGACGATGGGGAACAGGACGCGCGTGCGCCGGCTGATTGCCCGCTGGGTGTACTGCATGCGGATGCGGCGCTCGCGTTTTGTCGTCAGCAGGTGCATGATCGGCGGCTGGATCACCGGCACCAGCGACATATAGCTGTAGGCGGCCACGGCGATCGGCCCCAAAAGATGGGGCGCCAGCCGGCTGCTGACGTAGATTGACGTCGGCCCGTCGATCGCGCCGATGATGCCAATCGAGGCGGCTTCGTTCACATCGAACCCCAGCAGCAGCGCCAGCAGGAGCGTGCCAAAGATGCCGAATTGCCCGGCCGCCCCCAGCAGCAGCATCTTCGGGTTTTCGAGCAGCGGGCCGAAGTCGGTCATGGCGCCGATGCCGACGAAAATGAGCAGCGGGAACAATTCGTTTCCGACGCCGGCCTGATACAAAATGCTCAGCAGGCCATCTGGCGCAACGAGCGGCGACAGCGGCAGGTTCGCCAGAATTGCCCCCGCGCCGATGGGCAGAAGCAACACGGGTTCGTACTCGCGCGCAATAGCCAGATAGATCAGCAGTCCCCCGATGCCGATCATCAACACCGCGCCGGGGGTAATTGAGACGATGCCCTGCAAAAGCTGGGTGACAGTGGTGGAATCCATGCGGATGGGGCGAGTAACGCGGAACGTGAGAGATTCTGGCTACGCGCCTCAATTGGGTTGTTCGAAAGTCAAAAGCACATGCCCATAGCCGACTGACTGGCCGGCCTGAACCGGCACCGTCGATACGATGGCGTCGTGCGGCGCTTTGATGGCGTTTTTCATCTTCATTGCCTCCAAAACGAGGACTGTCTGCCCGCGCTTCACCAGGTCGCCTGGCGATACATGTATCGTCAGAATCGTGCCCGGCATTGGGGCTGCGATCTCCTGGCGAAATTCCGCGCCGGGGATGTTCGACTGCGGCGGCAGGCCCGGCGGGCGCGACATGGGCAGTGTCGGCATGGCTTCCGGCGCGGGCGGCCTGTGCTTGTTTGCCACGACCGGCGTGATCGTGCTTCCTTCGCCTGCCACTTCCCCTTCCCCTCCCACATGCAGCGGCAGCACTTCCGGCGTGATCTGCGCCCCGGCCACGTCCTCGCTGCCGCGCAGCCTTACTTCATATCTCTGATCGCCCAGTCGCACATTGAACCGGTCTGACGCCAGTTCCTCAATGTCGATCACATACGCTTTGCCGTTGACTTCGACTGTGTATCGTCGCATCGTGCTGCCTCTCTCATCTGCGCGGCCAGGTCTGGCTCTGTCGCGCGCGACCGATAGCCAGCCATCGGCTGGGCAGGGCGCCGGGCTGATGGGTGCGCATGGCCGGCGCTGCCTGTTTGCGCCGCACGATCTGGTGCAACTGCACCGCAATAGCAATGGCGGCCAGTTCGTCCGGCGCAGGTTGATGATCGGACTGATCCCCCGGCCGCTCCAGCGGCATCAGGCGATGCAACATCAGCGCCGAATGAGTCTGCCGGGCGGTCTCATGCTCCGGCGCCGGTTGATCTGCCACGCCGCCGCCGGCCCGATCCCCCAGCCGCATCCCCACTGCAACCAGCACGGCCAGCAGGATCAGCACCGCGAACACCAGTCCCATCCCGATGCCTGTCAGCGCAATGCCTGTGCTCAAGTTTTCCATAGAACTTCATCAACCTTACGAACCTTAAGAACCTACACCGGCATGATGCCGTGTTTCTTGGGCGGGTTCTGCTGCACCTTTGTGCGCAGCACCTCCAGCGCGCGAATCAGGCGCGGGCGGGTTTCCTTCGGCTCGATCACTTCGTCGATCTGCCCCATATCGGCGGCCACATAGGGGTTATAGAACTTCTCGCGGTATTCGGCGACGAATTGCCGCTCCAGATCGGCGGGATTCTCGGCTTTGCTCAGCTCCCGCCGGCGCAGAACGCGCACCGCGCCCTCGGCGCCCATCACGGCGATCTGCGCTGTCGGCCACGCAAACGCCAGGTCGCTGCGCATCTGCTTGGAGCTCATGGCGATGTACGCCCCGCCCATCGCCTTGCGCGTGACGATGGAGATTTTCGGCACAGTGGCCTGGCAGTAGGCGTAGATCACTTTTGCTCCATGCCGGATCACCCCATAGTGCTCCTGATCGACGCCGGGCAGGTAGCCGGGGCAATCGACGAAGGTGACGAGCGGGATGTTGAAGGCGTCGCACAGGCTGACGAAGCGCGCGATCTTGTCGCTGGAGTCGATGTCGAGCACGCCGGCCATGTAGTTCGGCTGGTTGCCCACCACGCCCACCGAGAACCCATCCAGCCGGGCGAAACCGACCACGGCGTTGCGGGCGTAGTAGGGCTGCACTTCCAGAAAGCTGCCTTCATCGAACACCATGTCCACCACGTCGCGCATGTCATACGGCTCGTCGTCGCTGGGCGGGACGACGGTGTTGAGTGACTCGTCCATGCGATTGCGCGAGTCGTAGGGCGTGATCTGCGGCGGATCCTCGGTGTTGTTTTGCGGCAGGTAGCTCAGCAACAGCTTGACCAGCTCGAGCGCGCTGCGTTCGTCCTGAGCCAGAAAGTGCGCCACGCCGCTCTTGCCGTTGTGCACCAGCGTGCCGCCCAGTTCCTCGAAGGTCACGTTTTCGCCGGTCACGGCTTTCACCACTTCGGGGCCGGTGATGAACATGTAGGAGTTCTGGCGGGTCATGATGATGAAGTCGGTCAGCGCCGGCGAGTACACCGCGCCCCCCGCGCATGGGCCGAGGATGAGCGAAATCTGCGGGATCACGCCCGACGCCATCACGTTGCGGGTGAACAGCTCGCCGTAGGCCGCCAGACTGCGCACGCCTTCCTGGATGCGCGCGCCGCCCGAATCGTTCAGCCCGATGACCGGGATGCCGCTCTCCAGCGCCAGGTCCTGGATGCGGCAGATCTTCTGCGATTGAACCTGGGAGAAAGAACCGCCCAATACAGTGAAGTCCTGCGCATACACGGCCACGCGCCGGCCATTGATCTTGCCAAAGCCGGTGATGACGCCGTCGCCGGGGTAACGCTGCGACGCCATGCCAAAGTCGCTGATGTTGTGCGTGGCGAGCGCGCCCAACTCCTGAAACGAACCTGTGTCGAGCAATAAGGACAGCCGCTCGCGGGCTGTCAGTTTGCCTTTTTGATGCTGTTGCTCGATGCGTTCCGGGCCGCCGGCCTGACGGGCCTTGTCGCGCATCTCGCGCAGTTTGGTCAGGTAGTCGTTCATCTGGCAATTGACGATTGAGTGATTGACGATTGACGATTGACGACGGCAGCCTGGTAGTCAGTGATTTAGGAATTCGGCTTCAAGCAGCGCGAACAGCCGCTCGTACTCGTCCTCGATGTTGTAGTATGCCGTCGAAATGCGAATCGCGTTGAACCCATCGCCGACGGGACGCAGAATGGCTTTGTTCTCCCGAAACATGCGGCTGCAAAACGCGCCGATGTCTTCGGCGGTCTTGCCGGCGAACTGAATGGACGCCATCGCTGACGATTGTTCCCACGGCACAGGACAGATCAGCGTGTAACGATCCGGCTGTTCCAGCACCCGGCGCTTGAAGTAGTCGGACAGCTCGCGCATGCGGCGCTCGATCGCCGCCTGGCCAAAGCTCTCGAACCAGTCCAGGGCTGCGTTCATGGCGGCGAACACATAAGCCGGCCGTGTGGCGGCCAGTTCAAAACGCGAGGCGCTGTCCACAAAAGCGACCGGGTTGCCCCACGTGATCGTGCCCGATCCAATCATCGGCGGGTTGAAGAAGTCGAGGATCTCCTTGCGCATGTAGAGCAGGCCGACGCCTTTGGGGCCGTACAGCCACTTGTGGCCGTTGCCGATGTAGATATCGCAGCCGATGTCGTGCAGATCGATATTGAACTGCCCCACGGCCTGCGCGCCGTCGATGAAGGACAGGATGTTGCGCGCTTTGCACCACGCGCACAGAGCTTTCACGTCGGCGCGCAGGCCGGTGTTGCAATCCACGTGACTCGCCACCAGCATGCGCGCCCGGTCTGTTGCGACTGCGTTCAGGCTGTCCAGCATCTCGTCGGTGTCGGCGGAGAGCGTGTAGCGCGCGAGCCGGATTGCCCCGATCTGTTCGAGGTAGCGGAAAATCATGTTGGTGGTGGGGTATTCGTGATCTGAGAAAAGCACGTCCACCGGCTGGCCGGGCGTCGCTCGAAGCGCATCCCAGCGCGCCTGCATGGCGATATTCAGGCTGTGCGAGGCGTTCCAGGTGAACGCCACTTCGTCCTCATTCGCGCCCAGGAAGGTTGCGAGGCGATTGCGGGCTGCTGCCGCTTGACTTTGAATCTCGTAATAGGCGGCCAGGCCGCCTGACTCCATGCGGCGCGCAAGCTCGGTCATGGCGTCGATAACGGGCTGGGCGGTCAGGCCGGCGGTGCCGGTGTTCAGGTAAAGCGTCTCGTTGAGCAGAGGAATGGCGCTGCGGACACGCGCAATATCGTGTGCGTTCATGCGGGTTGTGTTTGTATCTTCCTTTCGTGTAAATCTGGCAGACAACGCGGGAAGCGCCGCAAACGAATCCGGGCAGACGCTTCCCGCGCAGGATGCCAGGGCGCAATTGTAGAACTGATCGCGCGCGGGGGATGTTACACTTCGCCCGGTTAAACACTGCATGAAGCTCAACCTGATCGGGCGCTTGTCGCCGCGTGTTCTCCTGTCTGTCGCCGCCGGCCTGTTGTTTGCGGGTCACATGCTGCCCTGGGCGGCGCACAAAACAGCCGCTCTGACGCTCACCGGCCATGAGCTGTCCCCTTTCACGAATCTCACCCCCGGCGCCGGCGTGTTGCTCAACGAGTGGTTCTATCTGCCGCTGTGGGTGAGCGCCATCCTGGTTGCGCTTGTGGTGGCTTCCTCTGTCAGCCGGCTGGCGCGCGGGATGGGCGGCGCGCTGGCGGCGGCGATTGCCGCGCTGGGATTGCCCCCCTACCCGCAAATTCTCACGGCCTGGGCGGATGCCACCTATCGCTTGCAATTCGCGATCACGCCTGTGGTGATCGTTGTTGTTCTGGCCGTTGCGCTGTTCGGGGGCGATATCCTGCGCCGGCGGATGCAGTTTGCGGCGGGGGGGCTGGCGTTGCTTGCCCTGGGCGCAGGCGCGCCGTGGGCCGGCTACCTGGTTGTGCGCCCGGCAATCGAACAGCTTTATCGTGACACCCTCGGCCTCGGCGCCGGCTGGTGGCTCACCCTGGCCGGCATCCTGACCATGCTGTTGGCCAGTTTGCGCGTGCTACAATCATCCAAATCCTGAAGGCTGCCCTTATGTGCTGTTTTTGGGCAAGCAGGTTCGAGACAGAGGCGACTGACACATGCATGTGACCGTCTGTCTCGTCTTGTCAAAGCCAGTCCATCATTGCCCCATTATCGTTGTAGCCCGCCGGCAGGATTTGTTTTCAGTGGGAGAGCAGGCATGGAAACCACCAATCCCCATCCTCAATTGAGAGCCGCCCGGGTGTTGCTTGCGCTTGCGCTGGTTGCAGTGACACTCGCCGCGTGTGGCGCGGCAGCGCCGCCGGCGCAGGCTGTCCTGATCGAGCCGGCCCAGCAGGCGCAGTTGATGACCGGCATTGGCACCAACATCGTCGGCCAGGTCACCGGCGCCGATGTGAAATCTGTGGATGTGTACGTTGACGGCGTGAAATACGCCACCATCGACACGCCCACGGCAGAAAATCAGTTTGACCTGCTGGTTCCCTGGACGCCCCCGATTCAGGGCGCTCATGTCATTCAACTCAAGGGCCTGAACGACAAAGGCGAAGAGGTTGTGGCGTCTGATCTGGTCTTTGTCATGGCCCAGATGCCGCCACCCACGATTACGCCGACCCCCGAAGCGACGCTTGTGCCACCGCCGACGCCTGAGCCAACCCCCCAGCCGGTGGCCGAACAGCCCACCGCTACACCTGTGCCCAACCTCATCAAAGTCACCAACGATTTTGTGAATGTGCGCGCCGGCCCCGGCACCGGATACGAGCGCGTCGGTCAGCTCACGCTCAATCAGGTCGTGCCCGTCGTCGGCAAGAGTGAAGATGGCGCATGGTGGCAAATTGAGTTTCAGGGCGGGCCGGATGGCAAAGCGTGGGTGATCGGGCAGTATGTCGAGTTCAGCGGCGACGCAAACGCCGTGCCGGTGGTCAAGGCTGCGCCGCCGGCTGCTGTGTCGAACAGTCCCGCGCCGGCTGCCACTGCCGCGCCGGCAGCGACCGCAACTTCTGACCTGCCCCCGTCTGCCTTGTTGCCCTACTCGCAGAACATGCGCTTCTCGCCGCGCGATGACATCGGTGACGTGCCGCTCGGCCATGATGGCCCCAGGTCATCCACGCTCGTCTGGGAAGTCAACGGCGCGAAAAGGCTGGAGCTGGAGATTGTTGCCAAACCTGGCCCGGGCACCTATTCAGCCTGTCAGGCCGGTAACCTGAATTCGATCCGCGCAGCCGGCTTCACGCCGGGGCAGCGCGTGCCGCTCAGCGTGCCCAGTGGCTCGTTCCCGTTCACCATCGAAGATTCCGGGTATTACGAGTTCACGATCCACGTGGTGAAAACAGACAACAGCATTACTACTATCCCGCGCGCAGTCATTGTGGGCTGCTACAAACAGAGCTGACACCCGTGATCGACGTCGAGCTCCACACCCACACACGCTTCTCATCGGACAGCCTCAACCGGCTGTCCGATGTCATTCACACGTGCCACGCAGTCGGCCTCCAGCGCATTGCCATCACCGACCACAACGAGATCGAAGGCGCGCTGCGGGCGCGCGACCTGGCGCCAGACCTTGTCATCGTGGGCGAGGAAGTGATGACCACACAGGGCGAGTTGCTCTGTCTGTTCATCGAACAGCGCATCCCCCCCGGCCTGACGCCCGAAGAGACCATCGACCGGGTGCGCGAGCAGGGCGGTCTGGTCGGCCCCTCGCACCCGTTCGACTATCCACGCCGGGCGGGGCTGGGGCCGGAGAATGTCATCCGTCTGCGCAGCCGGCTCGACTTCATCGAGGCATACAACGCGCGCACCCGTGACACGTCGGCCAACACGCGCGCGAACGCGCTTGCTCTGGAACTGGGCCTGCCGCGCACAGCAGGCAGCGATGCGCATACGCTGGCCGAGATCGGTCGCTGCCGGGTCAGAATGCCCCCTTTCACCACCCCGCAGGAGTTTCTGGCCGGCTTGCGCGAGGCGGAGCTGGTCACGCAACACAGCCCCTGGACGGTGAGCTTCGGATCGCGTCTGGCAGCCATCGCGCACAGGCTGGGATTGGATGTGTCTGACACATAACGCGCGCGCGAGATTCGCAACCTGGCCGGGCAGGCGGTGTTAGCTATTTCGTTGATCCAAACCTTACTTGAGCACTGGAGATGAGTCCTGGTGGAGCATAAGTCGCAAGCTGAATTGCTCGGCGTGTCGCAGAATGGGCGCAATCATCACAGACCCCATCGGGTGGTCATCACCGGCATGGGTCTGGTCGGCCCGCTGGGGAACGATGTGCAATCGAGCTGGCAGGCGTTATTGGCGGCGAAATCCGGCTGCGCCCCAATCACGTTGTACGACCGTAGTCAGACAGATGTGCAAATTGCGTGCGAGGTCAAAGACTTCGATCCCGCTGCGCACTTTGGCCCGCGTGACGCGCGACGGCTGGACCGTTGCGCTCAGTTCGCGCTTGTCGCAACCAAAGAGGCGTTGCAGGACGCCGGTCTGGTTCTCCATGACGACAACACGTATGATGTGGGCGTGGTGCTGGGGAGCGGCATTGGCGGCATCTCGACGCTGACCGCCGAGCACGCTGTGATGCTGCAAAAGGGGCCGAAGCGTGTCAGCCCGTTTGCCGTGCCGATGATGCTGCCGGACACGGCCACCGGCCAGGTTGCCATGCACTTTGGCATTCGCGGGCCAAACTACTGCGTTGTCTCAGCCTGCGCCAGCGGCACGAACGCTATCGGCGAGGCGTTTGAGTTATTGCGCGCCGGCCGCGCCCGGGCCGTTGTCACCGGCGGCACCGAAGCGCCCATCAACGCCTTTTCCATCGCTGCGTTCAACAACATGGGCGCGCTCTCGACGTACAACGACGACCCGGAAGGCGCCAGCCGTCCTTTCGACGCCACGCGCAATGGATTTGTGTGCGGCGAGGGGGCCGGCGTTCTGGTGCTGGAAACACTCGAGCACGCGCAGGAACGCGGCGCCCGCATTCACGCCGAAGTGCTGGGGTACGGCGTCACCGCCGATGCGCACCACATTACCGCGCCGGATGTGAAAGGCCCGGCCATGGCCATGCGCGCCGCCCTCGCCCAGGCCGGCCTCTCGCCTTCACAAATTGACTACTTGAACGCCCACGGCACCAGCACGCCCTTGAACGACTCGAACGAAACCCGGGCCATCAAGACGGCTTTCGGCGAAGCCGCTTATGACCTGCACATCAGTTCCACCAAGTCGATGACCGGCCACCTGCTCGGCGCAGCCGGCGCGCTCGAAGCGATCATCTGCGTTCTCTCGATCCGTGACGGTGTGATCCTCCCGACCATTAACTATCACAACCCGGATGCGGAGTGTGATCTGAACTACACGCCCAACTCAGTCATTCGCAAACCGGTGCGTGTCGCCATGTCGAACTCATTTGGCTTTGGCGGGCACAACGGGTGTCTGGTGATCGGACAGTTCACGGAGTAGCGCGCTCGAGGCCGGCGCCATTCTGGCAGGCGCGCCGGCCATCAGCGTTGAGCCATGAGATACGCGCATATCACCGGCTGGGGCAAGTATGTGCCCGAAACGGTTGTGACCAACGAAGACCTGTCGAGGTTCGTTGACACGTCGGACGGTTGGATTCGAGAGCGCACCGGCATCTCGGCGCGACGGATCGCCGGCCGGCGCGACTCCAATGCCAGCATGGCTGTGGCGGCAGCGATCGACGCCCTCGATGTGGCCGGCCTGAGTGGATCTCAACTCGACCTGATCATCGTTGCCACCTCCACGCCAGACCACGTCTTCCCCTCCACCGCGTGCGCCGTGCAGGACGCGCTCGGCGCCACGCGGGCCGGCGCGTTCGATCTCAGCGCCGCGTGTTCGGGATTCGTGTACGGGCTGGGCATGGCTGCCGACAGCATCCGCGCCGGCGCAAGCCAGCACGTGCTGGTGATCGGCAGCGAGATCATGTCGCGTATCCTCGACTGGAGCGATCGCAACACCTGCGTTTTGTTTGGCGATGGCGCCGGGGCTGTGGTGGTCAGCGCCAGCAGCCAGCCCGGCGGCATATTGAGCACAGTGTTGCGCGCAGATGGATCGGGCGGCGATCTGCTGATGGTGCGGGAGCGGGTCGCGCCGGCAGACCTGAACGGACGCGCGCCCGGCCAGCGCGAAGAAGCGCCGGCCGAGGGGGTCGCTCGCGGCGACGCGCCCCGGCTTGAAACCCTGGCCGGCTTCGAGCTGCCCACAACCCGCCAGGCTATCCTGATGAACGGCCGCGAGGTCTTTCGCTTTGCCACGCGCGCCATTGACCGGGCGACGCGCGAGGTCATGCACCGCGCCGGGTGGTTGCCCGAAAACGTCGACCTGATCGTGCCGCATCAGGCCAATATCCGCATCATCGAGTCGGCCTCAAAGGCGCTGGGCATTCCCGCAGACCGGTTCTATAGCAACATTCAACGGTACGGCAACACCAGCGCAGCATCCATTCCGATCGCCCTGTGCGAGGCAGTGGACGAAGGCCGGCTGCGCCCGAATGACCGGCTCATCATGGTCGGGTTTGGCGGCGGCCTGACCTGGGCAGCCTCGGCGGTGCAATGGGGGCCGCCGCCGCCCATGAGCCAGCGCCAAAAGCTGACCAACCGCATGCGCTATGGAATCGCCGGCGTCCGCTCCCGCGCGCGCAGAGTGTTGCGCAGCCTCGAGACGCGGATTTTCGGCGCGCCAGAGACTGAGGCGCCCGCTGTCAGGTCTGTGTCTCCAAAAGATGCGGTCGGCAAACGGGCTGATCTCAAGTCCGCAGATCATGCGCCGGCCGGCGACACGCGCGCCGCTTCGCCCGCGCAGCCCCCGTCCGATCCCACACACTGATCGGCGCGCTTTCCGGCCCCTCTATTTGTTGTCTATTTGAACGGAGAGGGAGTCAGTTCCACTGTGGCGCGTTGTGTGTGATTGGACTACAATCGCGCGCGAGCGAATACCCTTTTATCAGGAGCAATTGATGTCCGCGCACGAAGACCTTCGCAAGTTACTCGCCTCAAAGGAAGTCCGCAAGCTCGATATCACCGACACCGAGCGCATCGAACGGTTCCGCCGCGCCGGCTACGGCGGCTCGGTGTCAGACGCGCTCGCGTCGCTGGGCATTCGGGACACTGTGTTCTCCGACCGGTTCAAGCCCTTGCGCCAGGGAATGCAACTGGTTGGCCGCGCGCTGCCGATCAAGCTCCACTCGCTGGTCGAACAGCGTTCGCCGGAATGGCAGGCCGAGATGGAGAAGGAGTGGGAAGCCAAAGGCGGTCATCCACAAAAGCGCATGATGCGCGAAGTGGCCGCGCAACCGCCGGGCAGTATCCTCTGCTTTGACTGTGGCGGCGACATGCAGCCGGCCCATTTCGGCGAGATGAGCTGCCAGTTGGCCTATGCGCACGGCTGCCGGGGCATGCTGCTGGCCGGCAATTGCCGCGACACGCAATACGTGCTCAAGATGCCCGATTTCCCCATGTTCAGCTTCGGCACGCGCCCGAATGCCTTTGGCGGCTGGATCATTACCGATGTCAACCGGCCCATCTATTTGCCGGGCCATCTGACGCACTACGTCAAAGTCGAGCCGGGCGACTTCATCTTTGGCGACAACGATGGCGTGCAGCTCATCCCCAGAGCTGTGGTGGATGAGGTGTTGTTGCGCGTCGAGGCTATCTACGAAGTTGAAAACGACGAGCGCCAGCAACTGGCCGCCGGTATGCCGATCGACGAAGTCTATCGCGTGTTTGGCGTGCTGTAGGCTGCTGATCGCCGGGTGATGCGGCGCGCGTTGCGTATTGCGTATTGCGTATTGCGTATTGCGTACTTCGCCCGCCACCCCCTCTGACTACTGGCTCCTGACTTCTGACTCCTGACCACTCCCCCATGATCAAAATTGCTGAAGTGCTGCCCGCCACGCCGACACCGTTGTGGAAGATGGTGAAGCAGGTGGGTGTCAAATACGTGGTTGCGCCGATGGGCATTGCTCACGGCTCGGAGCGCCCATGGGACTACATGCCCTTGTTGCGCATGAAACAAGCCTTCGAAGACAACGGCTTTAAGGTTGCTGTGATCGAAAGCCGGCCCCCGCTCGAAAAGGCCAAGCGCGGTTTGCCCGGCCGCGATGAAGAGATCGACACCGCCTGCGCGCTGATCGAGAACATGGGCAAGCTGGGCATCCCCGTGTGGTGCTACGAGTGGATGTCCACGTTCAACTGGATGCGCACCTCGACGGCCCAGCCGGGGCGCGGCGGCGCGCTGGTGACTGCCTACGACAACAGTTTGCTGAAGGACGCCCCGCCGACCGAATCCGGCATCGTCACCGAAGAGCAGTTGTGGGACAGCCTGGGCTACTTCCTGAAGCGCGTGATCCCGGTTGCGGAGAAGGCCGGCGTCAAGCTGGCTATGCATCCCGACGACCCGCCGCTCTCGCCCATTCGCGGCGTGGGCCGCATCATGCGCAGTGTGGAGAACTATCAGCGCCTGCTCGACATGGTTCCCAGTCCGGTCAACGGCGTTGCGCTGTGCCAGGGCAATTTCACGCTGATGACGGACGATCTGCCCGGCGTCATTCGCCACTTTGGCCGGCAGGGCAAGATCTTCTTTGCCCACTTCCGGGACGTGCGCGGCACGCCGGAGAAGTTCGAGGAGACCTTCCATGACGAGGGCAAGACCGACATGCTGGCCTGTATGCAGGCGTACAAGGATATCGGGTTCGAGGGCGTGCTCCGGCCCGACCATGTGCCGACCATGGAGGGCGACAGCAACGACAACCCGGCCTACTCCAGCGTTGGCCGGCTGTTCGCCATCGGCTACATCAAGGGCCTGCGCGAGGCCGTGTATGGCAAGCAGCCGGAAGACTGAACTGCGAGCTGCGCGGGACTTGCTGTCAGGCTTTGTGTCGCAGCGCAGATCATGACCCTCTCGCGAGTTGCAACCCTGTGGGAGGGTCAGTCCATTGGGACAGGCGCTAAGTCTGCGCGGCGGGTTTGCGCGAGGACGCAGGGCGCCGCGCGCCGCGTTGCGAGGTGTTCCCCTCTGCTTTCTGCCGGCGCGGCTTCGACGATTTTGCCCGCGCTCCGTTCATCCGTGACCCGTTTGGCAACGGCCCCGCCAGCGCCGCGTCCAGCACTTCTTCCATGTTCGTGACGATCACCAGCTTCAGATCGCGCTGAACCTTCTTCGGGATTTCGGCCAGGTCTTTGACATTCTTCTTCGGCAGGATGAAGGTGCGGATGCCGGCGCGGTGGGCGGCCATGATCTTTTCCTTCAACCCGCCGATCGGCAGCACGCGCCCGCGCAGGGTGATTTCGCCGGTCATGGCTGCGTCGCGGCGCACCGGCACTTTGGTCAGCGCCGAGATGAGCGCGACGGCGATGGTGATGCCGGCTGATGGGCCGTCTTTTGGCACGGCTCCTTCAGCCACGTGGATATGGATGTCGGTCTTGTCGAAGCGATTCGGTTTCATGCCCAGGCGCCGGGCGATGCTGCGCGCATAGCTCAACGCAGCCTGCGCCGATTCCTGCATCACATCGCCCAGTTGGCCGGTGAGCGTCAGGCTGCCCTTGCCATCCATCAGCGTTACCTCGACCGGCATCAGGTCGCCGCCGGCGTCCGTCCATGCCACGCCGTTTGCGACGCCAACCTGGTCCTGTTCGTCCAGCATGCCGAAGTCGAACTGCGGCGGGCCAAGATACTTGTGAAGCTGGCCGGCGGTGATGCGGTGGGCGTAGCGCTGGTTCTCGGCCAGCCGGCGCGCGATCTTGCGGCAGATTGTGCCGATCTCGCGCTCCAGATTGCGCACGCCGGCCTCGTAGGTGTACTCGCGTATTACCTGCCTGATGGCCGCGTCGGCGAATGTGAGCTTCGCCTGGCGCAACCCGTTTTCAGTCACCTGGCGTGGCACCAGGAATCGTTTCGCGATCTCCAGTTTTTCTTCTTCCAGGTAGCCGGGGAACTCGATGATCTCCATCCGGTCGCGCAACGCCGGCGGCACGGGATCGAGCCAGTTGGCTGTGGTGATCCACAGCACCTTGCTGAGATCATAGGGCACCTCGAGATAGTGATCCTCGAACTCGTAGTTCTGCTCGGGATCAAGCACTTCCAGCAGGGCTGCCGCCGGATCGCCCCGGAAGTCCTCGCCCATCTTGTCGATCTCGTCCAGCACGAACAGCGGGTTGATAGCGCCGGCGCGGCGCATGGTTTGCAGAATGCGCCCTGGCAGCGAACCGATATAGGTGCGGCGATGGCCGCGTATTTCGGCCTCGTCGTGGACGCCCCCGACAGACATGCGAGCAAACTTGCGCCCCAGCGAATCAGCGATGCTGCGCGCCAGCGAGGTCTTGCCGGTGCCGGGCGGCCCGACAAAGCAGATGATCGGGCTGTGCATTTGCCCGCCGGTGAGCTTGCGCACGGAAATGTATTCCAGCACGCGCTCCTTGACTTTGCTCAGTCCGTAGTGCCGCTCGTTCAGGACGCGCTCGGCGTGCTTCACATCGAGGTTGTCCTCGGTCTGTTCTGACCAGGGCAGATCGAGCAGCCACTCGATATACGTCCGGGTCATGGTGACTTCGGGCGACATGCCATCCATCCTGGCCAGTCGGTCGATCTCGTGCTGGGCCTTGGCGCGCGCCGGCTCCGGCATCTTTTTCTCTTTCAGACGTTCGCGCAGCGCCAGCACATCCTGAGCGCCGGCGTCGCTCTCGCCCAGCTCGGTTTGAATGGCTTTCATTTGCTCGCGCAGGAACATTTCGCGCTGACCCTTGTCCACCTCGTTTTGCACCTGCAGCGCGATGCGGTCCTCAAGCTCGAGCACGTCCAGCTCTTTTGCCAGCAGCACCCCCAGCTTTTGAAGCCGGTTGATCGGCTCCACGGTTTCGAGAATGAGCTGGCGTTGCGCCACATCGAGCGGGATGGTGTGGGCGATCAGGTCCGCCAGCCAGCCCGGCTCGCTGACGTTGAGGGCGTAGATGTACGCCTCCTCCGGCAGGTTCTGGTTCAGCCGGACGACTTTCTCGAACAGCGCCAGCACGGCTCGCATGAGCGCCTCGATGGCCGGCGTGCGGGCATTGCGATCATCCACGACCTGCACGCGCGCCACCATGAACGGCGTGGCCTGCAACCATTCCAGGACGCGCACGCGCGCCCGTCCGCGCACCAGCAGGCTGGTCACGCCATCGGGCATGCGCAACGCGCGGCCCATGTCGACCACTGTGCCGATGGTGTGCATGTCCGACGGTTTCGGCTCAAGCACTTCGGTGTTTCGTTGGGCGACTGTCACCACGATGTTGGTGGCGGTCGCCGCCTCCATGGCGCGCAGCGACCGATCGCGCCCGACTGTGAGAGGCGTCACCGCGCGCGGGAAAACGACCGTGTCTCGCAACGGCAGAACCGGCGACTCGAATATCTCCGGCAGGTCTCTGCCCTGTGTGTCGCTCTCGAGACCGACGCCGGGCAGGCCATCTCCGAAACTGGCCGCCATCAGCCAGTTGCGCATGTCGGGCGTCATGTAGTCGTGGTTTGCAGCCATACTTTGTGCGCAGTCTCCGCTCAACGATCAGGCGATCAATGGATCGACATCGACGCCGACGCCGGTTCCGCCGATGCCCCACGCAGCGCGCGCCTCGCCGACCAGGGCGACGCTGCCGGTGACGCAGACGGCTTCGGTTGCTTTGGCTACCGAATCGATGGCATCCTTGACTTGTGGAAAGGCCACTGCTCTCAGATTGCGCGCCTTCGCGGCATCCATCAGTGTATTGACTCCCATTGCCCGTGAATTACCGGGCTGGGTCATGATCCAGCGCGTGGCCCGGCCGGCCAGCGCCTTCAACATGCCGTCGGCGTCTTTGTCTTTGTAGCATCCAAAAACGAACGTCCAGCGCCGACCAGGGAAAACCTCTGCCAGCGTCATGGCCAGCTTGTTGACGCTGTCCACGTTGTGAGCGCCGTCAAGGATCAGGGGCGGGTCGGCGCGCAGAATCTCGAAGCGGCCCGGCCAGAATGTCAGCCGCAGGCCGTCGCTGATGGCGCGCGCCGAGATGTCGATGCTGCCGGCATTGCGCAAAACGTCCAGCGTGGCGATGGCGGTAGTGGCGTTCTCGCACTGGTGCTTGCCGAGCAGGGTTGTCTCGTACCAGCCCTCCAGGTCATTGACGAACGGGCGTTCGTTGCTGCGCACCCGCGCCACCTGCTTCACCTCGAACGTCTGTTTTTCCAGCGTGGTCAGGCCGGGCGTCCAGCGCCAGTGCCGGCCCAGCATGGCCAGCGGCGCGTTGCGCTCATGGGCAATCCGCTCGATCACGGCTGCCGCCTCCAGGGTTTGTTGCTGGCTGACGACCGGCACGCCGGGCTTGATGATGCCGGCTTTCTCCGTCGCAATCTCGGCCAGCGTGTTGCCCAGCCAGCGCGTGTGGTCCAGGCTTAGTGAAGTGATGACGCTGACCTGGGGCGTGATGACGTTGGTGGCATCGAGACGACCGCCCAGCCCGGCCTCGATCACGGCCCAGTCCACATCCTGCCGGGCGAAGTGCAGAAAGCCGATGGCTGTTACAGCCTCGAATGTCGTGACGCCGGGGATGTGTTCGGCGGCCAGCTTCACGCGCTGCGCCAGCTCCGCCACGTCTTCGCGGCTGATCAGTTCGCCGTTGACACGCACGCGCTCGCGGAAGGTGGTCAGGTGAGGCGATGTGAACAGGCCGACACGCAGGTCCAACTGGCGCAGACACGAGTCGATCATGGCTGCGGTGGAGCCTTTGCCTTTGGTGCCGGCCACGTGGATGGTCTTGTATCGCTCGTGCGGATTGCCGAGCGCAGCCAGCAGCGAGCGCATCCGCTCCAGGTCCAGCGCGCGCGCCACATCGCGCGCAGTAGCGCCGGCCGGATCGACGCGCTCGTAGTTGGTCAGTGCGTACAGATAGGCGAGGGCTTCCGGGTAGGTCATTGCAGCCATTTTTTGATTTCGAGAACTCAAGTATAGCGAACGTCTTTGTGAGTGCTGAGGGGTGAGTGCCCTTGTCACCCTGTCACCTTGTCACCTTGTCACCTTGTCACCCCGTCACCCTGTCACCCCGTCACCTTATAATCGGTGCCACTATGAAAGCGCTTCTCTCGGTGTCCGACAAGACCAATCTCACGGAATTTGCCGCTGGGCTTGTGGCTCATAATGTTGAGCTGGTGGCCAGCGGCGGCACGGCTCGCGCCTTGAAAGCCGCCGGCCTGCCGGTGAAGACGGTCGAAGAACTGACCCAGTCGCCCGAAGTGTTGGACGGGCGGGTGAAGACGCTACACCCGGTGATTCACGCCGGCATTCTGGCGCGAGACTCCGATAAAGACCGATCCGATCTGGAGAAGATCGGCGCCGGCATGATCGATCTGGTTGTCGTCAACCTGTACCCATTTCAGAAAACTGTGGCTCAGAAGTACGTCACGCTGGCCGACGCGATTGAAAACATCGACATCGGCGGTGTGGCGCTGATCCGGGCTGCCGCCAAGAACTACCAGCGTGTGGCCGTGGTGTGCGACCCGTGCGATTACGACCTGGTGCTGCGCGATATTGCGCAACATGGCTTCGTCTCGCTCCAGACGCGCGAGGTGCTGGCGCTCAAGGCGTTCTCGCACACGGCTGCCTATGACGCCGCCATCCGCGACTACCTGCTCGGCATCCAGTCCCCCGGCTCGCCGTTAATTGCCCTGACCCTGCATCAGGTTCAGGAACTGCGGTATGGTGAGAATCCTCACCAACAGGCCGCGCTCTACAGCTACAACAACGCCTGTGAAGGGCCGCTGGGCGGCAAAGTCCTGCAGGGCAAGGAGCTGTCTTACAACAACCTGCTCGACCTCGACGCGGCCTGGCGGGCTGTCGCGCAGTTCAAAGAGCAGCCCAGCGTAGTCATTGTCAAGCATCTCAGTCCGTCCGGCATTGCGTCTGCGTCGGAACTGCCGGCCGCATTCCGCGCCGCATACGCCTGCGATCCCACCTCGGCGTTTGGCGGCGTAATTGCCGCAAATGCCACGGTCGATCTGGCGACCGTTGAGGCGATGGGCGACTTATTCATCGAGTGCATCGCCGCTCCCGGCTTCACCGACGAGGCGCTGGCAAAACTGTCCCGGCGCAGGAACTGCCGGCTGCTCGAGATGCCCAATCTGGATATCGAGCCGGAGCACGAACTGCGCAGCGTGCTGCGCGGCGTTCTGCGCCAGCAGGTGGACAAGGGCGACCCGGCCCAAACAGAGTGGCGAACGGTGACCAGGGCTGCCCCAAACAACGATCAGATGCGCGTCCTGCAATTTGCCTGGGCCGCTGCGCAGCACGTGAAAAGCAACGCGATTGTGTTTGCAAAGCAGACGGATGGCGTGCTGGCGACAGTGGGCATTGGCGGCGGGCAGCCCAACCGTGTGGATTGTGTGCGCATGGCGGCCGCGCGCGCCGGCAAACAGGCCAAAGGCGCGGTGATGGCCAGTGATGCGTTCTTCCCGTTTGCCGACAGCGTGAAAGAAGCCGCTGCCGCCGGCATCCTGGCAGTCGTCCAGCCGGGCGGCTCGGTGCGCGACCAGGAAGTGATCGCCGCCGCAGACGAGGCCGGCATCGCCATGCTCTTCACCGGTGTGCGCCATTTCAGGCACTGACGCCTCCCGCTGCGCAGCTCGATCCAGAGCGACTACAATCAGCGCAACCGGAAACGCGCCACACCGGCCATCGCGGACTGTGTTCGCATCGCCGGGTGTTTCACAACAGCAGGAGAGACATGCATATCCCGGAAGCCCTGACCTTCGACGACGTGCTGCTCACCCCCGGCTACACCGAGGTGTTGCCGAATGAAGTGAGCGTGCGCGCCCGTCTCACCAGAGACATCACCCTCAACATCCCGCTGCTCAGCGCGGCCATGGATACCGTGACCGAGGCGCGCATGGCGATTGCCCTGGCCCGCGAGGGCGGCCTCGGCGTCATTCACCGCAACATGCCCATTGACCAGCAGGCTGAGGAAGTGGACAAAGTCAAGCGCAGCGAGAGCGGCATGATCGTCGATCCGATCACCCTGCCGCCCGAAGCCACCATCGCCGACGCAGAGGCGATCATGCAGCGCTATCGCATCAGCGGCGTGCCGATCACGCGCGATCAGGTGCTGGTGGGCATTCTCACCAATCGAGACATCCGCTTTGTCGAGCCGGAGGACTTCCATCGTCCTGTCAGTGAATACATGACGAGCGGCGATCTGATTACGGCGCCGGTGGGCACCACGCTGGCCGACGCCAAAGCTATCCTGGCCCGCCACCGCATCGAGAAGCTGCCCCTGGTGGACAGCGAGGGCCATCTGAAGGGCCTCATCACGGTGAAGGACATTCAGAAGAAACGCGAGTATCCCAATGCGGCGCTGGACACGCGCGGCCGGCTGTTGTGCGCGGCGGCGATCGGGGTAGGCGATGCCGCTGTAGATCGCGCCCGCGCGCTCATCGACGCCGGCGTGGATGTGATCGTCATCGACACGGCGCACGGCCATTCCAAGGGTGTGCTGGAAACCATCCCGCGCGTCAAGCGGCTGGGTGATGTGTGCGTGGCTGCCGGCAATGTGGTGACGGGCGAGGGGGTGGAAGATCTGGCGCGCGCCGGCGCAGACGCGGTGAAAGTCGGCGTGGGCGCGGGCAGCATTTGCACGACCCGCGTGGTGGCCGGGGCCGGCATGCCGCAAATCAGCGCCATCTTCAAGTGTTTCGAGGCGGCTGCCAAATATGATGTGCCGCTCATCGCAGACGGCGGCATGCGCTACAGCGGCGATATCGTCAAGGCGCTGGCTGCCGGCGCGTCCACCGTCATGCTGGGCAGTTTGTTCGCCGGCCTTGACGAGTCGCCAGGCGATGTGGTGCTCTACGAAGGCCGGCGCTTCAAGGACTATCGCGGCATGGGGTCGCTGGGCGCGATGCAGGGCGCCGGGCGCGATCGCTATGGATCGGGACAGGCCGGCGGCAAAACTGTTCCAGAGGGCATCGAGGGCCGCGTGCCTTATAAAGGCAATCTGCACGATTACGTGTATCAGATGGTGGGCGGGTTGCGCAGCGGCATGGGCTACGTGGGCGCGCGCAGCCTCGACGAGTTGCGCGAGAAGGCCAGCTTTGTGCGCGTCTCGCACGCCGGCCTGATCGAGAGCCACCCGCACGATGTCATCATCACCAAGGAAGCGCCGAACTACTATTTGCAGGGCAGTTAGCCGGAGCGGATGCCCGTCATCCAGTCTGCTCAGGCCGCGTTGCGTGTTCCGTATTGCGTATTGCGCCTGCGCTCCTGACCGCTGACTTCTGGCTACTGACTACTGGCTACTGACTACTTTCAACAGGAGCAAATCATGAAAACCTTTGTGACCTTCGGCGAGATCATGCTGCGGCTCTCGCCCCCTCCCTTCTATCGCATCGTGCACACCCGCAGCTTCGATGTGACCTTTGGCGGCGCTGAGGCCAATGTGGCCGTCTCGCTGGCGCAGTTTGGGCTGCCGGTACAGTTTGTGACGCGCCTGCCGAAGAACGACGTGGCCGACCTGTGCGTGAACTCATTGCGCGCGCTGGGCGTTGGCACGCAGCACATCGCGCGCGGCGGCGACCGGCTCGGCATCTACTATCTGGAATTCGGCGCGGCGCAGCGCGGCAGCAAGGTCATCTACGACCGCGCCAACTCGGCGATTGCCACCATGAAGCCGGGCACGATTGACTGGAAAGCTGTCTTTGCCGATGCCGGCTGGTTCCACTGGACCGGCATCACGCCGGCCATCTCCGAGAGCGCCGCGCAGTGCTGCCTGGAGGCGATCAAAGTCGCCAAAGAGATGGGCGTCACCGTCTCAACCGACTTCAACTACCGCGCCAATCTGTGGAAGTGGGGCAAACAGGCCAGTGAAGTCATGCCCGAAATGGTCGCATTATGCGATCTGGCTATCGGCAACGAGGAAGACGCCGAGAAGGTGTTCGGCATCAAGGCGCCGGACACGGATGTGAAGGCCGGCAAAGTCAGCGCCGACGCCTATATCTACGTGTGCGAACAGCTCAACAAGCGCTTTCCCGGCCTCAAGCAGATTGCCGTGACCCTGCGCGGCTCGATCTCGGCCAGCCACAACACGTGGAGCGGCATATTCTGGGATAACGGCGCCGTCTATACCGCGCCAACCTACGACATCGAGCACATCGTTGATCGCGTGGGTGGCGGCGACAGCTTCATGGGCGGCCTGCTGTATGGTCTGCACACCTATCCTGACAAGCAGCAGGCGCTCAACTTCGCCGTGGCCGCCTCGTGCCTGAAGCACAGCATCATGGGCGACTTCAACGTGGTCACGGTAGCGGAAGTCGAAAAGCTGATGAAAGGCGACGCCTCCGGGCGCGTCAGCCGATAGAACATTTGAACCACTGAACCACGAGGACACGAGAGGCGCGAATGCGCCAGAACCTTCATGTGCTTCGCGTCTTCGTGGTTGCGTCAGAGAGGAATGCAATGGCAAAGTTTGATCGTCTCACGGTTTACAACACGATCGTTGGCGCCGGCCTGGTGCCGTTGTTTTACAGTGGCGACATCGCCGAGGCCAAAGCGGTGGCGGCGGCCTGTGTCGAGGGCGGCGCGCCGGTGCTCGAATTCACCAACCGGGGTGAGAAGGCGCTCAGCGTGTTCGGCGAACTGGCAAGCGCCAACCCGAAACTCGTGCTTGGGGTGGGTTCGGTGATGGATGCGCCGACGGCGGCGTTGTTCATCGCGCACGGCGCGAATTTCGTGGTGGGGCCGGCCTTCAACCCCGAAGTGGCCCGGCTGTGCAACCGGCGCAAAATTGCTTACCTGCCCGGCTGCGGCACGGTCAGCGAAATTTCGGCGGCCGAAGAGATGGGCGCCGAGATCGTCAAGGTCTTCCCCGGAGAATCCATCGGCGGGCCGGGCTTCATCAAGGCTGTGCTTGGCCCCATGCCGTGGTCACGCCTGTTGCCGACCGGCGGCGTTGAGGCGACGGCGGAAAGCATCGGCGCGTGGATCAGGGCCGGCGCAGTGGCAGTTGGACTTGGTAGCGGCCTGATTCGCAAAGACTGGCTGGCCGCAAAAAACTACGACGCGATCCGCGACTGTGTGAAACAATGCCTGGCCTGGGTGGCTGAGGCGAGAGGACGCTAACAGTAGTCAGTCGTCAGTAGCCAGTAGTCAGAAGTCGGGCGCCGAGTGTCGAGTGTCCGGTGTCAGAGCGATGCAGTGCGCAATACGCAATACGCAATACGCAATACGGAATACGCAATACGCAATATGCAATACGCAATACGCTCCACTCCGCACTCATCGCTCAGCGCTTGCCGCTCATGGCGTCCGGCAGGCGCTGGAGATCAGCTCGCCGCTGAATTCCTGCACGTAGTATTTGCCGTCTTCCTCGACCATGACGTAGGAATAGTCGCGCGTTTCGCACAGCGAGCGATTGGTGCGCGGATTGGTGTAGCGCCAGTACTCGCGCGATAGCGTCGTTGCCGTCTGGTTGCCAAGAGCCACCAGCGCCGGCGCGCGCACGTATTGCAGATCAACCTCGATCGGGTCGCCCGTGGCCAGGTTGACGCCCAGCCGTTGCAGCAATGTGCGGTTGGCGAAGTTGACTACGATCTGATAGGCCGGCGGACGCCAGTATTGCCGCAGGTCGTTCGACGTGACCTTGCCCTGATAGAAGTCCAGCAACTGCTGGTTCATGGCGATGACGGTCTGCGCCGCCGGATGAGATTCGCTGAGGGTGGGCGTTGGCTCGATGGCGACCGCCGGCTGTTCCGGGGCAGGCGGCTTGGCGCCGGCTTCGCTGGATGCCGGCTCGGTGAGCGCGCCGGATGCCGCGATCTCTGTCTGTCCCGAGGCAGTGATTGTCTCTGCTGCTGCGATTTGTGGTGTGGCTTCTGTGGGCGGGTTGGCAGCCGGCGCAGCGTTTGTCTCGGTGTCAGGGCCGGCCGGTCGGGGCTGGGCGATGGTCAGCACAGCCAACAGCACCACCAGCGCCGCGACGATAACGCCGATCATCCTGACGCGCGGGGGAATGCCGGCCAGCGCGTTTTCAGTGCTTGCGTCTGTGACCGGCCCGATTTCCGTTGGCTGGCGTTGCGGCGCAGCGGCTGGCTTGTCTGAAGAGGCCAGGGGCGCGGCGGTGGCCTGGGGGGATTGCGCCGACAGCCGGGATTCCTCGACCTTGAATGCTTCCGGGCGCAACTCGCGCACGCGCGCGGACAGACTGGGCAGCAGATTGCGCGCGCGCGCCGCCTCAAGTATCGAGCGGGTCTTGCCAAACACACCCAGGCCCCCAAGCTCGTCGAAGTTCAGCCCCAGGTCTGCGCATATTGCTCGCAGGTCGGTCTCGCCAAGCTCATTGAGCATGACTTCACGCAGCTTTTGGATGGTCTCTTCGTTCATGTGCGCCCCGTTTTGACAGACTGCGGCGTTTTGTTTTGCCCGCTACAACGCCGTTGTGGATTCCGCTCACCCTCTGCCATTCCCGGTCATAGCGGAATGTTGCCGTGTTTCTTTGGCGGGTTGCTATCCCGCTTGTTGTGCAGCATTTCCAGCGCATTGATCAGCCGTGGGCGGGTCTCGCCTGGCTCGATGATGTCATCGATGTGGCCGTATGCAGCCGCGACGTAGGGATTGGCGAAGTCGTCTTTGTACTGCTGCGCCAGTTCAGCCTTGCGCGCGGCGGGGTCGCTTGCCGCGGCAATTTCGCGTTTGTAGATGATGTTGACCGCGCCGTCCGGCCCCATCACCGCCAGCTCGGCAGATGGCCAGGCAAACACCAGATCGCCCCGCGTCGCGCGCGGGCTCATCACGCAATACGCGCCGCCATAGGCTTTGCGCGTGATGACGTTGATCTTGGGGACAGTCGCCTCGCAATAAGCGTAGAGCAGTTTCGCGCCGGCGCGAATGATGCCGCCGTGCTCCTGGCTGACGCCGGGCATAAACCCCGGCACATCCTCGAACGTGACGATCGGGACGTTGAAACAATCGCAGAAGCGCACGAAGCGCGCGGCCTTTTCGCTGGCTTTGATGTCGAGCACACCCGCCAGCACCTGCGGCTGGTTGGCGACGATGCCGACGCTGTGGCCTCCCATGCGCGCGAAGCCGACGATGATATTGGGGGCGAAATGCTCGTGGATTTCGAAAAACCGCCCATCGTCCACCACACTGTGGATGACCACCTTCATGTCGTAAGGCTTGTTCGGGTTGTCCGGCACGATGCTGTCCAGCACGCTGTCGGTGCGCAGCGGGTCGTCCTTGCCCGGCGCAAACGGCGCTCCTTCCATGTTGTTGGATGGCAGATAGCCCAGCAACATGCGCATCAGGAACAGACAATCCCCTTCGCTTTCGGCGGCTACGTGCGCCACGCCGCTTTCGGTGTTGTGGACGAGCGCGCCGCCCAGTTCCTCGAATGACACGTCTTCGTGGGTGACCGCGCGCACGACATCGGGGCCGGTGACAAACATGTGGCTGGTGCTCTTCACCATGAAGATGAAGTCGGTCAGCGCGGGCGAGTACACCGCGCCGCCGGCGCACGGCCCCATGATGGCGCTGAGTTGCGGCACCACGCCGCTGGCCATCGTGTTGCGCAGGAAGATGTCGGCGTAGCCGACCAGCGACAACATCCCTTCCTGGATGCGCGCGCCGCCGGAGTCATTGATGCCGATGATCGGCGCGCCGTTCTTGATCGCCATGTCCTGCACCTTGACGATCTTGCCGGCGTGCGCCTGGCCCAGACTGCCGCCCATCACGGTGAAGTCCTGAGAGTACACATACACCAGCCGCCCGTCGATGGTGCCCCAGCCGGTGACTACGCCGTCGGTCAGCGCGGGGCGGGCCGGCTGCGGGCCGATGGCGGGCCGGTTGGTCACAAAGGCGTCGATCTCGCGGAAGGACCCTTTGTCGAGCAGCAGTTCGATGCGCTCGCGCGCGGTAAGCCTGCCCCTGGCGTGGTGCGCGGCAATCTTGTCCGCGCCGCCGCCGAGTTGCGTTTCCGCGCGCAGCGCGCGCAGTCGCTCAGTTCTGGGGTCGATGGATTGGTTGTTTGCCATGCGTTGCTTGTCTCCGGGTATGCGGCATCCGACGAAAAGCGACTCGCGCGTCCCACGGCATGGATATGTCACGCGCGTTCTGCTTTCGCAGATGGCGTTTCTGGTTTGGCGTGCTCAGCCTTCCGTCCTTGTGTCTTTCGTGTTGTTCGCGCCGCGCTCCGCTGCGCCGCGCCGGGCTAGCGCCAGGCCGGCTGCCACTGCGGCGAACGATGCGGCTGTAAGTATCGCACGAAAGCCGGCCGTCTCTCCCGCTTCACTCGACTGCGCAAAGGCGAGACGATTGAGCCAGAGATTGGCCTGATAGAGCGTCATCACGATCAGACTGACGGGGACGGACCATGCCGGGCGCAGCCAGACCACAGCCAGGTTTGCGGCAAAAGCGGCGCACCAGCCGGCGCTGATGGCAGCCACATAGTGCGGCGACAGCGTTGTGGGAAGGTCGGCCAGTTCGCGCGCCTGTTTCAGGGATAGCGCCGCGCGCGCAAGATTTTCCACGCAGAACCAGACTATCACCAGCGAGAGCAGTCGCAGCCGACGACGGCTCGACATGGTCAGGGTGGCGCTCATGCCTGACGGGAGCGCAGCGCCAGGGTGACCACCTGTTCCGCGATGACCGGCGCCCACGCGAGACCGCATGCGCCGGGCGCCAGCGCATAGAATACGCTGCCGCCGGATGGGTGATTGTCGCCGGAGAGGACACCGATTAGCGGGCCGCCATCGCGTGAAGCAATGCAGGTTGCCGATAGCCACATCTCGGTTTCGGTTAGCAAGTCCGGCATGTGCGCGTCGAGATAGGTGTGCGCGTCGCGGGCGGGGTCGCCGTCGGTCCGATCATCCCAGCGCCATGCTCCAACACACACCCGCATGTCGTCTGTCTGCGTTGCCACGATCCGCCCGCCGTCAACCACCACCGGCACGGACTGACAAGCCAGCGTCGCCGGCTGTGGGTGAGATCGCCACAGCGCCCCACGGGCCACGCGCATCGCGTCTGCCAGATACGGCGACAACAGGCCGGTGTAGGCCCCGGTAGCCAGCACAACAGCGCCGGCTCTCACCGAATAACCCTGTGCGAGCGCCAACACACGCCCGTGGGCGCGTTCGAGCTTCTGGATCTCCACCTTTTGCTTGACCAGGATATTCCGTCGTTGCAACAGCCGCGTGGCGAGCAGAACCGGGTCGACCATGATGCTGTTGGCAATGCGCAGACCGCCGCCAAAGGCGCCGGGCACGATGGCGGGGTCGATCTCCCAGGTTGCATCCAGACCGTCGGCCTGAAGTTCGGCTGCCAGACTGCGCAATGCGTCGGTGGCATCCGGCCGGCTGGCGACGTGTAATGCGCTGACCGGGCGTGGGTTCAGGTGGTGCTGCCGGGCCAGGCCGGCCAGCATTTCCACACCGCGCGCAGTCTGCCGGCGGTGCGCGCGTTGCAGACTCGGTGTCGCCAGGCCGGGCGAGCGCCGGGTAGCGCCGCTTGCAACGGCCTGAGCATCGACCACGGACACATCCAGCCCGCTTTCGGCAAGTTGCCGGGCGATCAGCGCGCCGACGATGCCGGCGCCGATGACCAGCACTTCGGTGTCACGATCCACGGGGCCGATGTAGGCTGCCATAGTTCCCCGGAGCGTCGCGCCGCTATTGGCGTTATTTGACCTGCTTGCGGGTTGTCGGTTTTTTGACAGCCTGCTTCTGGCGTTGACCGGCTGACTTTTTGCCAGTATTCGCTTTGACCGCGCGCGTCTTTTGCGGTGCCGCTCTGGTTTCAGAGGATGGAGGAGCGATGGACGCCCGCGCAGACTGGCTGTCGCCCGAAGCTGCCGATGTCAAATACTCCAGCACTTCCTGCGCGTGTCCCTCTGGCGTGACTTTGGGCCACACTTTCTCAATGCGCCCATCCGGGCCGACCACAAACGTGCTGCGCTGCACGCCCATGTACTTCCTGCCATACATGCTCTTCTCGACCCATACGCCAACCGCTTCGATGAGCTTGCGATCGGGGTCTGCCAGCAGCGGGAAATTGAGCGCATGTTTGGCGATGAACTTTTCATGCGCGTTGATATCATCCGGGCTTACGCCGTACACCGGCGCGCCGATGTCGCTGAACCCGGGAAGGTTGTCGCGGAAATTGCATGCCTCGACTGTGCAGCCGGGCGTGTCATCCTTCGGGTAGAAATAGAGCACATAGCGCTTGCCGCGCAGCGACTTTGAACTGACTTCGCCTCCTTCAGTGGAAGCCAGCGCGAAGTCTGGGAGTGGATCGCCTGCCTGTAACATTATTCACACCTCGCACGTCTGAGATATTATGCCTGGTGGGGTGGATCAGCCCGTCTGTTCCAGTCCCGGTATCGATGGATGCCGCCCGGATTGCCGCTTTCTTGCGGGCCGGGCTTTGAGCAGCGCCTGGGCCATCCTGCGGCCGCGCGCGAGGGCCGAATAGTACGCCTGCCGCAGGGCGTCTTCTGTCAGCCGTTCGCCTGTCGCGCACCAGCGATAGATGGCTTCGCCCATGGCGAATGTGCCCGCAAATGCGATCGCCGTTTTGGGCACAATGCCCCAGCCCGGAACCAGGCCCACCAGCGTGCGCGCAATTTGTCGAAAGATAAACCCGCCGCCCACTACCGCCGCCAGTTGTGGCATGACGCGCCTGAAATCCGCCGTCATACCCATGGCCAGGGCGATCTTATATGCCATAAGCGCCTGGTTCTTGGTCAGCACCACCATATCTGCCACATTGAGCGGCAGCGTAGCAACCGGAATAAGTTCCGCGATGCCGCTGCTGGCGCTATACATGGCGTTGGCGATGGAAGTTTCCTCAATTAGGCTGCGCGCAGTTTGTTCGCGGAAGGCCGGCAGATGACGGGCCAGCGCCAGCGCGTCCACGGCTTTGGCGGCGCGGATAGCGGCCGTGAGTTGCCGAGTGGCCTGGTCATCATTGAGGGTGTGGTCGGCGTCGCCGATAGTGTGCAGAGACACCGACGCAGCGGGCAACCACTGTTGGCGGAATGCGGGGGGGGCGCCGGGCGCTTCAACAAGGCACACCAGCGCCGGCGTGTTCGCGCGCGCCAGCCGGCGGACGACTTGCATTTCCCGGCTGTTATCGCGGTCTTCGGAGGTGATGACGACGGCCAGCCGGCCAAAAGTGGGCCGAGCCAGCGCCTCTTCGAGCGCCAGCGCCTCGACGGCGCGGACGGGCGGAATGTCGTGCGCGCGAGGGCCGCGATAGAGCAGGGAAGCGACATGCCACGCCAGCGGCGTGTCGCGGCTGATAAAGGAAATCAGGAAGGGCTGTTCGGCTGCTTCGCGAATCGGGCGCGCGTCTATCTCACCCAGGACGTTGGTGAGGCTCTTGAAGGCGCCCAGGGATGAGGATAGTCCAGATGCCGGCTTTCCTGGCATGCAGGTTACTCAGGGACGGGCGCTGCCGTCCACTAAAAACAGGGCGCGCCCGTCTCTGCCGATGTGCCCGATTTACGCGGTTGTCCTGGTCTCGTCTTTGGCTTCTGTCTTTTCTGCTGACTTGTCTCCCGGCTTGTCGGAAGACTCGTCCTGGACGGCTTTGCGGAATTCCCTGATCCCGCGCCCGAGCTCCCCGCCGATGCGCCCGATGCGCCCAACGCCAAACAAGAGGACAACGATCAGCAAAATGATGACAATCTCAGGCAGGCCTAGATGTGGCATATCAGTCTTCTCCTTACAGGGAATCTTACACCGGATTTGCGCCGGCCTGACGAGTGAACGGGGTGGGCGCTAAGCGGGCGTGTCCCATTGCGCGTCTGCCGGGCGCCAAAGGCCGGGCCCCGTTATTCTACACACGCTGTGCGCGCGCTGAGTGAGTGGGTGTATTTCTTAGCAGGGGCAAGCGGCCTTCCATAACGTGTCGAAACGACGACTCATCACAGCAGTGC
>CALBEF010000008.1 GCA_937927775.1 uncultured Anaerolineae bacterium
GCGGAGTTGCCGTAATGCGGAATTCATCCCACGCACCGCGCACCCGCGAGCGGAACAGCGCGGAGTTGCCGTAACGTGGAATTCATCCCGCCCGCCACGCATCCGCGAGCGGAACAGCGCGAAGTTCTTGAGGGAGTGAACCCATGAGCGAAGTTGAACACACTGCCGCGAACGCGGCATCCGCGCCGGGCAGTCTGATGCGGCGCGAAATCTACGAGCAGCCTGCGGTGTTGGGGCGCGTGCTGCGCGCCGCCGGCCCGATCCTGGACACTGTGGCCGCGCGCGCCAAATCCTGCGCGCTGGCGATGCTGGCCGCGCGCGGCAGCAGCGACAACGCCTCGACCTACGGCAGGTACCTGCTGGAGAGTGTGGCCGGCCTGCCCACGTCGCTGGCCGCCCCCTCGCTGTACACCCTGTATGGCGCGCCGCCGCGCCTCAATCACGCGCTGGTGGTTGGCGTCTCACAGAGCGGGGCGGCGGCCGATGTGGCGCGTGTGGTGGCCGAGGCCCGCCGGCAGGGGGCGTTGACGCTGGGTGTCACCAACGTGGCCGGGTCGCTGCTGGCTGAAACGGCCGAGCATGTGGTGTTGCTGGATGCCGGCGTCGAGCGCGCCCTGGCCGCCACCAAAACCGTGACGGCCCAGTGCATGGTGTATGCCATGCTGGCGGCGCGTATGGCCGGAGCGGGCCTGGCCTTGCCCCCTTCTGCGCTGGAGGATGTGCCGGCGCAGGTGGCATCGCTCCTCGACCGCGCCGATGACATTGCGCGCATGGCCGGCCTGTGGGCGGCGCGCCCGGTTCAGCGGGTGGCCGTGCTTGGCCGGGGATTCGCCTATGGCGCCGCGCAGGAAATTGCCCTCAAACTCAAGGAGACCTGTTTCGTCACTGCCGAGGCGTACTCGCCGGCCGACTTTCAGCACGGCCCGCTGGCTATGATCGAGCCGGGCTACGCCGTGCTGCTGCTGCTCAACCACGATGCGACACTCGAAACCAGTCTGGCGCTGATCGAGCCGTTGCGCCAGCGCGGCGCCGATCTGATGGTGCTGACCACCGCCGACGCCGCCGCCAGGTTGCCGGCCGGTCACTTCTCTGCCTTGACTGTGGATGCTAAACATCCTTTGCTCAGCCCGATCTCTTTTATCGTCGCCGGGCAGTTGTTTGCGCTGGCCTGGTCGCTGGCTTGCGGCCACAACCCTGATCTGTCGCGCGGCCTGAACAAGGTGACCGTCACGCTGTAGCCGGTTGCGCGAAGCGGGTAAACTAAGTGCTATGGACGGTTTCCACATGGACGATGACCACCCGGTTCCGGGTTGGGCGCGTCAACTCGGCAGACAGGGATACCACGCCTTCCTGTCGCTCATCGAGGGCTACTTTCGCAACCGCGACATTTTGATCGAGATCGACCAGGATGAGGGGCTTGTCCGGCCGGATTCGGGCACACAGGCTTTCAGCAGCGTCCTTGGCCTGCAAAATATCGCGCAGATGTGCCGGCAGGCCGACCGCAACGAGTGGCGCGAGTTGATCGCAGCCCACTTCAACTCCATCTTCGACGCCACCGGCGACGACAATGCCCTTGAAATCGACATGTCGGATTTTGCCCGGCTCAAGGATCGCCTGCGCGCGAGGCTCTATCCTGCCGATATCATCAATCACACGGCAGAAATTGTGCAACGCGCCGGCCCGGAGGGAACGCTCGAAGTGCTGGCGCTCGATCTGCCGACTACCGTGCGCACGGTGTCCCGGGCAGAGGCCAAAGTCTGGCGGCTTGACCCTGAAGACCTGCTCGATATCGGCCGCCAGAACCTGCGCGCGTCGCGCAAGCTCGCGGAAACTGTGTTCCCGCTCGAACAGGGCACCCGGCTCAAAGTGTTGGCCGGCGATTCATACTATGCGGCCAGTCATGCGCTGTTCCTCGACGAATATCTGCGCGACGATTTGCCGCATGGCGCGCTGGTCGGCATCCCGAAGCGCGACATGCTGCTTTTGCATGAGATTCGGGACATGGGCCTGATGGAAGCGATGACTGCCCTGTTGCAACTCATCGTTGGCATGCATCGTGACGGCCCCGGATCGCTCAGCCCGTATCTGTACTGGCGCCACGACGGCGAGTTCACGGTCATCCCTTATGAGATGGACGACGACACCCTGACGCTCGTCCCGCCCGAAGCATTTGTCGCGTTGATGGACGAACTGGCGGAATCTGCCGACCTGTCGTAGCCCCGAACGCAATTGCGCCGGCGGGGGCGCTTCGCCCGCGCGCCGGCTGTTCATCTGAAATCACTCAGGCAAAGGACGCACTATGGATCTTCACCTCAGCAATCGTGTGGCCGTGGTCATGGCGGCAAGCAGGGGGCTGGGCGCAGCCGCAGCCCGTGTTTTTGCGCAGGAAGGCGCGCGCGTGGTGATCTCGGCGCGCAACGCCGAGGCGCTGCGCGACACGGCGCAATCCATCACGCGCGACACCGGCGCCACAGTCCTGCCGGTCGTCGCCGATTCATCCCGCGCCGATGACATCGCGCGGCTGGTCGAAACGGCGCGCGCGACTTTCGGGACAATCGATGCGCTGGTGGTCAACGCCGGCGGCCCGCCGTCCGGCCGCTTTGTGGATTTCGACGATGGGGCGTGGCAATCTGCCATCGACCTGACGCTGTTGAGCGCCGTGCGAGCGGCGCGCGAAGCGTATGCCGTCATGCGCGAGCAGAAGTCCGGCAGCATCACCTTCATCACGTCTGTGGGCGTCAAACACACGCTCGACAATTTGTTGCTGAGCAACAGCCTGCGTTTGGCCGTGGTTGGGCTGGCCAAGACCCTGTCGCGCGAATTCGGCCCGGACAACATCCGCGTGAACGTGATTTGCCCCGGCTACACCGCCACCGATCGCATCCTCTCGCTGGCGCAGGCCAATGCGGCGCGCAATAACACCACTGTCGAGGATGAACTGGCCAAAGTGGGGACGAATGTGCCCCTGGGTCGCGTGGCCGATCCGCTGGAGTTTGGCCGGGCGTGCGTGTTTCTCGCCTCCCCGGCGGCCAGCTATATCACCGGCGCCGCGCTCATGGTCGATGGCGGCTTCAGCAGAGTCATGTGATTCTCTCGATTGTCGATTTTTGGATTGACGATTGACGAGATGAGCCAGTCGTCAATCCTCAATCGTCAATCGTCAATCGTCAATTCCAAATGGCTGTGCTGATTCGCCCCGCAACACGCTCGGACATTCCGGCCATTCTCGACATCTATAACGAGGCGGTGATCAACACGACGGCCTCATACGACTATGAGCCGAGCACGCTCGAAGCGCGCGCGGCGTGGTTCGAGGCGCACGCCGGCGCGGGGTATCCGGTCTACGTGGCCGAGGACGAAGCGCAGGGCGTGGTGGGGTGGAGTTCGCTGAGCGAGTTCCGCGCCCGAATCGGGTACCGGTTTACGGTCGAAGACTCGATCTACGTTGCTCCCGGTTGCCGGGGGCGCGGGCTGGGCCGGCAACTGCTGGCCCCGCTGATCGAGCGCGCGCGGCAGGGCGGGTATCGCGCCATTATCGCCGCCATCGACGCTGACAATGCCGCCAGCATCCGTCTGCACGCCGGCTTCGGCTTCGAGCGCGTGGCCTGGCTCAAACAGGTCGGTTATAAGTTTGGCCGCTGGCTTGATGTTGTCTATATGGAGCTGCTGCTCTGAGTCCTGTCAGCCGCGCCGAGGCGCGCCGATCATGCACAAACTCATTTTCTTCGACCTGGACGACACGCTGTATCCGCGCAGCGCGCAACTGATGCGCATGATCGGCGAGCGCATCACCGACTACATCATTCACACCATCGGCATCCCCGCCGATCAGGCCGACGCCGCGCGCCGGCGCTGGCGCAGCCGGTATGGCACAGCCCTGCGCGGCCTGATCGAGGACGGCTACACCTTCGACCTCGACGACTTCTTCCGCTATGTGCACGACATTCCGCTGGGCCATGTGGCGCCCGACCCGGAATTGCGCGCCATGCTGCTGCGCCTGCCCTTGCGGCGCGCCGTGCTCACCAACTCGAATATCGAACACGCCGACCGCATTCTGGCCCATCTGCAAATCGCCGATTGTTTCGAGCGGGTGATCGACATCCGCGCGCTGGGGCTGATCAACAAGCCGGATCCGCGCGCCTATGCGCTGGCGCTGGAGATGGTGGGCGTGTCCGCCGGCGAGGCGATTCTGGTCGAGGACACGCCGGCCAATGTGGGGCCGGCCCGCGCGCTGGGCATGACAACCATTCTGGTGGATTGCCTGCCGGCGTCCGGGGACGCTGCCTGCGACGCCGATTTCTGCGCGCCGGATGTTCTCGGCGTCGAGATGATTGTGTCACAACTGCTGCGTTCCGGCCTGCCACAGCTATAATCGCTTTTCTGAATGCGCGCGGCAGGCAAACACCTGCGACCCCGGATCGCCCCCAGTCGCTTTCCTGCGGGTCTGCGCGCCCTGAACCGCCAAACTTCATCAAAGGAAAACAGTCACGATGTCAGAACCCCACGCTTATGGCGCGCTCGACCACAAGTGCGCGAACGTCATCCGCACGCTTACGCTTGATGCCGTGCAAACCGCCAACTCCGGCCACCCCGGCATGCCGCTGGGCATGGCCGATGTGGCGTATGTGCTCTATGCCCGCTTCATGCGCTTCGACCCGCAGCAGCCGAAGTGGTTCAACCGCGACCGCCTCATCATCTCCGCCGGCCACGGCTCCATGCTGCCCTATGCGATCCTGTATCTGACCGGCTACGATCTGTCGCTCGACGAGCTGAAGCGATTCCGCCAGTGGGGCAGCAGAACCCCTGGTCACCCTGAGAATCATCTAACCCCCGGCATTGAAGTGACCACCGGCCCGCTGGGGCAGGGCTGCGGCAATTCGGTGGGCATGGCGCTGGCCGAAGCCTGGCTGGCTGCCCGCTACAACCGCGACGGCTACAACCTTATCGACCACTACACCTACGTGATTTGCAGCGACGGCGATTTGCAGGAGGGCGTCAGCCATGAGGCCGCGTCGCTGGCCGGCCACCTGGGACTGGGCAAGCTGATCTGGCTGTATGACGACAACAACATCAGCATCGATGGCCCGACCTCGCTCTCGTACAGCGACGATGTGCCGAAGCGTTTCGAGGCGTATGGCTGGCATGTGCAAACGGTTGACGGCCACGATATGCCGGCCATCGAGTCGGCTATCCGCGCCGCGCAGGCTGTCACCGACAAACCCAGCCTGATCTGCTGCAAGACCATCATCGGCCGGGGTATGCCGAATCGCCAGGGCACCAGCAAAGCGCACAGCGACGCTCCCGGCCCGGACGAAGTGCGCGCGGCCAAAATCAACCTCGGCGCCGATCCAGACCAGTTCTTTGAAGTCCCGCCCGATGTGCTGGCGGCCTGGCGCAGGATCGGCGAGCGGGCTGCTCAGGCGCGCGTCGCCTGGGATGAGTTGATGGCGCGTTTTGCCGAGCTTGACCCGGCCTGCGCGGCACAACTACAGCAGTGCATCAACGGCCAGTTGCCGGCGGGGTGGGAAGGCGTGTTGCCGGTGTTCAATACCGCCGACAAGCCAATGGCGACGCGGGCCGCCAGCGGCGCAGTCATCAACGCCATCATCGACAAGCTGCCGGCGCTTCTGGGCGGCTCGGCGGACCTCACACCCTCGAACAACACGATGCCCAAAGGCGCCGAGTCCATTGCCAGAGGCGCGTATGGCGGGCGCTACATCCGCTTTGGCGTGCGCGAACACGGCATGGGCGCGGCTATGAATGGCATGGCCCTGCACGGCGGCGTGATTCCCTACGGCGGCACCTTCCTGGTCTTCAGCGATTACATGCGCCCTGCGGTGCGTCTGGCTGCCTTGAGCGGCGCGCATGTTATCTACGTGTTCACACACGATAGCATCGGCGTGGGCGAGGACGGCCCGACGCATCAGCCGGTGGAGCATCTGGCTGCGCTGCGCGCCATCCCCGGCCTGACCGTCATCCGCCCTGCGGACGCGAACGAAACAGCCTTCGCCTGGAAAGCTGCGCTCGAGCAGGATGGGCCGGTGGCGCTCATTCTGACCCGCCAGGCTTTGCCCATTCTTCCGCCGAACGACGGCGTGTTGCGCGGCGCTTACATCGCGCGCGAAGCCGCTGACCCTGCGGTGATCCTGCTGGCGAGCGGTTCTGAAGTGTCGCTTGCGCTAGATGCGGCGAAGGCGCTGGCGGATAAGGGCATTGCGGCTCGCGTTGTGTCCATGCCGTCATGGGAGCTGTTCGACCGGCAAAGCGACGACTACAAGCAGAGCGTGCTGCCTTTTGACGCCCCAAAGCTGGTCATCGAGGCCGCCGTGCAACAGGGCTGGCATCGCTACGCCGGGCCGGTAGCGCGCTTTGTCACCAATGAGCGATTTGGCGCTTCGGCCCCTTATAAAGACGTGTTCAAGCACTATGGGTTCACCGTCGAGCGCGTCGTTGCCGAAGTTGAAACGCTGCTGGGCGAAGCAAACTGATCGCGCGCCGACAGCAATCAGGCGACCCTCCCGCAGGTTCCAACCCTGCGGGAGAGTTGAACCTTGGAGCCTGTCTCGGCGGGCTTTCATCGGGACAGGCTCTTAGTTGCTCCCCTCGACAGTCTGGCCCTCGACGAAGATGCGCGGGATGAGGCTGGTCATGGTCTGGCTCAGTTGACTGCTCACCAGCGTAAAGGTCAGCGTGGCGCCGGGATCAAGAATGTCCAGGCTGCTGACTTTGCCCCTGGCGACGCCGGCCAGCGCGCCCTGTTTGTTGTACAGACCGACAGCCACGAAGATATTGCTGGCCGGCAACCCGCCGGTGTTCGTGAGGATGCCATGGATGTTGGCATCTTTGTCGCCCGGACTCAACCGGACGCTGGCTGATGCGTTGAAGTCGCGGTAGATGGTGGCGATCAGGGCGCGGTTTCTTTCTGCCGGCAGGCTGGTGGCGGCGAGGCTCAGACTAAAGTCCTCGGCTGCCGGCGGATTATCGACGAGGGTATAGAAGGTGACTGATTCGCCGGCCCTCAGCACGATCGGCCCGGCATACCGGCGCTCGGTGCGCTCGCCGGTTGCGCTGCGCATGCTGACGCATATCTGTGGCAACAACCGGTCAGTCCCCGAAGTGTTCACCAGTTCGCCGACGACCCACATCTTGCCGGCAACATCGGTGTACCATCCGCTGTTGTCGACTTTCAGAGTCGAGGTGTCGCATAGCGACGGCGTGCCTGCGGCCCCCTTCGCTTCTCGGTCTCCCGCAGATCCTGGAGTCTGATTGCAGGAAGAAATGCCTGCCGTGACGAGGGCTGCCAGCAGGCAGGCGCGCACTCCACCCAGGCTGCCTGTCATAGACGGTATTCTAATATCGCTTAGGATTCTCTTAGCAAGGCGCGACTGTTTACCCTCCCGCAGGTTCAGGAGAATCGCAACCTGCGGGAGGCAGACCGTTACAGTGAGGCGAAATGGCTGATCTACACCTGTTGACTGTGGCGCAGATGCGAGAGGTGGAACGCCGGGCCGATGCGTCCGGCCTCAGCTATGCGCAGATGATGCAGAACGCGGGCCGCGGCGCGGCGCGCGTAATTCTGGAGCGGTTGGGCCGGCGCACGACAAAACCCTCACTGACCGCCGGCGCGCGCGTGCTGGTGCTGTGCGGCCCCGGCAACAACGGCGGCGACGGACTGGTGTGCGCCGACGAACTGGCTGAAGCGGCCGCGCGTGATGGCTTGTCCATGACCACACAGGTCTATCTGCTCAGACCGCGCAGTGAAGACGACCCTGTGTTCGCCCCGCTTCGCCGGCGGGGGCTGTTTGTCGCAGACGCGGAAAACGATTTGCGGCTGCGCGTTTTCCGTCAGCTCGTTGCCCACGCGGATGTCATCGTCGATGCGCTGCTCGGCACAGGGGTCTCTCGCCCCATCGATGGAACGTTGCGCGACATGTTGCGCGAGGTGCGCGCCAGCCGGCCGGCATTGGTGGTGGCGCTGGATGGCGTGACCGGCATGGACTATGACACCGGCACGCTTGACCCTGCCGCAGTGCCGGCCGACCTTACCATCACATTCCACGCCCCCAGGCGCGGCCACTACTGCTATCCGGCTGCCGGCGCTTGCGGAGAACTGGTGGTGGTTCCGATCGGCATCACGCCGGCCGCCAACGAATCCGAAGTGCGTCTGGCGAGCGATCGCTGGGTGCGTGAGCGTTTGCCGGCGCGCGCCCCGGACGCCAACAAGGGCACACATGGCTCGGTGTTGGTGGTGGGAGGATGCGCAGACTATAGCGGCGCGCCGGCTTTGTCCGCTGCCGCCGCGTATCGGGTAGGCGCCGGTCTGGTGACGCTGGCCGTCCCGCCGGCCATTCAGCCGGTTGTGGCCGCGCACCTGCGCGAAGCGACGTATCTGACAACGCCGGGTTCGCGCGGCAGCTTGTCCATCGAGGCCCTGCCGCGCATCAGTGAGTGGATTGTGTCTGCCAGAGAGCGGCACGGCCTGTTGGTCGGCCCGGGTATGGGGCAGTCCGAACCAGCCGGTGATTTTCTGGCCGGCCTGCTGGCCCAGTTTGAAGGCGAGGGCCGGCGCGCGCGTATGGTGCTCGATGCCGATGGTCTGAACCTGGCCGCAAGGTCGCCGGACTGGTCATCGCGTTTGCCGCCTTCAACCATCCTTACGCCACATCCGGGCGAGATGGCGAGGCTCACCGGCCTGAGCGTGGCCGAGGTGCAGGCCGATCGCATTGGCTGCGCCCTGCGCAACGCCGCGCAGTGGGGGCACGTGGTGGTGTTGAAAGGGGCGCACACGGTGGTGGCTGCGCCCGATGGAATGGCTGTGGTTGCGCCGTTTGCCAACCCGGCGCTGGCGGTGGCCGGCACGGGCGATGTGCTGGCCGGCGCGATTGCCGGCTTTCTTGCGCAGGGGCTGTCGCCGTTCGACGCGGCGGTGTGCGGCGTGTATGTTCATGCGAAGGCCGGCGAGCTGTGGCGCGAGCAGCACGGGGACGCGGGAATGCTGGCCGGCGATCTGCTGCCGGCGCTGCCCGAGGTGTTGAGCCGGGTCCGTCAGTTGGGCCGGCGTGTCACCGGAGCGCCGGGGGCGGGGTGATTTGGCCGCGAGAGCGGTAGATTTCTCTCTTGCGTTGATAGTGGTCAGTAAATATACTGCCTTTGGGAAGTGCTGGCGAATTTACACAGGCTGAGGCGCTCCAGGCAGCCGGCGCAAGGCAGAGCTGAGTCGGCCCTGGCCGGTTTAGACAGAAACAAACACTGACTCGAATCTGCATAACCACAGGAAAAATACGTTTAGGCCGGCTCCAGTCGATCTAAATCGGCATGCCATCTGGTCTGTCTAATACTTGTTGGGCGGGCTCTTGCCACAAAGAGAAAAATGCGCTGAAGTACGGGTGCAATGAAAGTTTATCTGGATATGTGCGCAATCCAGCGACCGCTGGACACGCCGAACCAGGTACGGATTCTATTGGAAGCCGAGGCAGTTTTGGGCATTCTGTCTCTTTGCGAGTCAGGGGTGATAGAGTTGGTTTCGTCAGAAGCGTTGGTCTATGAGAACAAGCAAAACCCCTTGCCAATTCGTCGAGGATACGGGGATGCCGTGCTTGCCCGGGCCAAAAGCACGATCAACGTAACGGCGGAGGTGAAGGAGAGGGCGCGTCAGTTCTTGCGGCATGGTGTGAAACCTCTGGATGCGTTGCATGTGGCGTTGGCAGAAGCAGGCAAAGCAGAATACTTCTGTACTTGCGATGACCGACTGCGACGTCAAGCGAAGCACATTGAAGATTTGGTGACGAAGGTGGTTTCGCCTATTGAGTTGATTCAGGAGATAGAGAAATGAGTGTGGAAGTCAGGCCGTTAGTGGAGATCAACCAGAGGGCCATGCCTTTGCTCTATCGGGAATTGGGCATAGTTGATGCGGTTCGCTTCTTAAAGCAGTTTATGTCTGGATTAGGGGATTACACACAGGAGCGCGAGGTGTTGTTTGCCGGCAGGACATTGGAGCAAATCGTAGACGAGATCGAGCAGATGGGCAAACCTGGCTGAAGCCCGCCCAACCCGCCGCTGCAGCCGACGCCGCCTGCGGCGGCGCGGCTGAGCGGCCAACCGTTGGGCGGCATTGACACCAGCCTGACAGGTCCGCCATGACACGAACAGCGACATTCATTGCGACGATAATCCTGCTCGTAGGTTGTTCAGGCGCCGCCAGCGTTGAGCCTCAGCCGCGCGATTCGCGCCTGAGTTGCGCCGTTGCCCTCATGTGTGAAGGCGAGCCGATCTTTCAATTCTTGACACAGCCGGGACTGGCCCTGGTTCAGACTTATGTTCGCTTCGACGGCGACCTGCCGGACGATGTCATCTTTGGCATTGAGCAGAAGTTCCTTGACGGCGTAGACAATCCGTTCCACCTCAAAGGCGGCGATTGGATGTCGTTCATTGGCGTCCAGCGCAACAGAGCGGTTTGGGTCGCCCAGGGAACCGACGCGATGATGAAAGGCGAACCAGGCAAGGAGCGCACGTGGCAGATCTTCGAGTGGTTTGTCGTAGTGAGAAGACTGTAGCCGGTGAAAGGGTGATAACTGGCGGCGGTTATCAAGGCTTTGAAGAATCCTGCGCAGTCGGCGGGGTGTGCAGTTGTGGCGTTGCAAATGAGCTTGTGTTGGCGTGTCCTCCCAACACGAGGGTCTACCAGGATGCTGAAGTGAGCGTGAATACTTGTGTCTATGCTGCTGTTAGACCGCAGTCCGTCCCCATGTTTATGTGATGCGTTAGCCCTGGTCGCTCTCCAACACAATCTTGTCTCCTTGAATATATCCAGATAAAATTTCATCCCCTGAGGACTGAAAATGAAATCTTTTGTGTTGCGTTGTCTCTCTGTTCTGCTGCTGGTTCCCATGCTCCTGGCCGGCCAGAGCGCACGCCCTGCCTACGCAGCCAGCTACGTCGTCAATTCGCTCGGCGATGCTGTTGTCAACGACAGCGCCTGCACCCTGCGCGAGGCGATCCTGGCTGCGAATAATGCGCCTGCCAATGCCAACTGCGGCGCAGGCAGCGCCGGCAATGACACCATCACCTTCAGCGTCAGCGGCACGATTCCGCTCAGCCTGAACCTGCCCGACATCGTGAGCGCTGCGACTGCGGGCGCGTTGACAATCAACGGTGGCGGGAACATCACCATCAGCAGCAACTACGCCGGGCGGGTGATGGTTGTGAACAGCGGCGCGAACCTGACCCTGCAAAACCTGACCATCTCCAATGGAAACACCAGCGGCGCCGGCGGCGGCATCTCCAGCGCCGGCACGCTGAATGTGACCA
>CALBEF010000009.1 GCA_937927775.1 uncultured Anaerolineae bacterium
TGGTGCTCCGCGAAGGCCAGATCGTCGAGATCGGCGATCATCAGACGCTGGCCTCCAAAGCCGACGGGTACTATGCCCGGCTGGTACGGGCGCAAATGATGGGCGAGCACTGACAACAAAACCTCCTGCCAGAACCTGGCAGGAGGTTTGAGAATCGGACGAATGCAATGCGCGGGGCTGCGCCGCCCGGCCCGGCTCAATTTGCGGGGGGAGGCGGCAAGGGAGGCGTTTCCGCCGGGCGCGCCGGGGCTGTGGTGGGCAGACTTACCGGCTCCGGCGCCGGCTTGTTCTCAGCCGTCCTGAGCATGCGCGTCAATTGTTCGATCATTTCCTGGTTGACGCGCGCCGCGTACTCGGCCTCTGATGCGGCTTCTGCGGTTGCGCCGGTGATGTACAGCGAGGCGAAATTGACCAGGCCGATCACGATGAGCACCAGGCCGATCAGATTGATGCCGCCGAACCAGATGCCGGCGAAAATCTGTTGAGCCGCCACCAGCAAAACCAGACCAAGCACTACGCCAACCGCCAGCACCACCCAGGCCAGCACCTTGTAAACGATCGTCACGATCCGCAGGATGCCGTTTTTCCGTGGAACGTTCATGTCGTCGTAACTCCTCCTTAAAGGGTTGGGTCGGGACACGAAGGTGAAGGGACTGGCCCTTCACCTTCGCGGATTATAGCGTCTTGCCCCGAATCGGGGACACTGGCGCCATCCGCCCCAAAAGTCCTGGTTAGTTGCCGGGCAGCGGGATCTGCTGCTGGCCCTGGGCCGCCGGGAACTGGATCACGATTTCGGAATCGACGCGGCGGATGTTTGGCACGATGGTGCTGACCACTTCACGCACGTTGGCGAGCGCAGGATCGGTCAGGAACGCGTTGGCCAGGTCGGCCGTGTTCTTCAGATATTCCTCGCTCCACACGATGTTGGGCAGCGCCTCGCCGTTCACGTAGACGGTGATGCCGTCGGGTGTGGTGTGCAGCACGATGTGCTGGACGTTCTGGCTTTGCAGGTTGGCCACCGTTTCGGAGCCGAGCTCCAGCGCGCGGAAGTCAAACCCGGCGCCGCCGAACAGGGCTTCGATGTCGCGGGTCGAGACGCCGGCGATGGAAGGCACGCCGGCCTGGTCGAAGCGCAGTGTCAGGCGTGTTTTGGCAATCACATCAGACGCAGCGCCGGGCGACGGCAGTTGTATGCGGGTGGTTGCATCGCGGAGCGGAATCTCTTTGCCGCCACTCCTGATTGGGAACTTCACCGCAATGTTCAGGCCGATGTTCTGCAGGCGCGGCAACAGCGTCTTGACGACCCGCGCCTGATCGGCGGGCAACACGCCGAACAGCTCGATCGTGTTGCCGAGCGTGTTCATCGACTGGCTGTTCCAGCCAATATGCGGCAGCGGTTTGGCGTTGACGAAGATGAACAGGCCGTCGTTCTTGTGCAGTATCTCCAGGTGCTGGATGTCGCCGGCAACCATGGTATCCACCAGGTCCTTTGGCAGCGCGAACATGGCGGGGTCCATGCCGGCCAGCGCCAGGAGTTCCGGCGTGATGCCGGAAATCGAGGGGGCGCCTTCGGCATCAATATCGACCACGATCCTGGGCAGGGCGATCATGAAGTCTCGATTGGCTTCGCCGATGTCTGTGGGGCCAGTCGCACAGCCGGCGAGCAGAAGGGCGAACAGCGGAATCAGCGAAACGACACGTTTGACAGATACCATTGTTGTATTTACCTCCTGAAGTCATGGGCCGCAGCCCTGTCATGCGCATTGGGCCAGCGCCCTCGGATAGAGCGAATTATGAGCAGAATGCCCTGTTTGCGCAACCGGGCGTTATGCCGGTTGGGGAGCGAAATGCGAATCGTAGGGCATTCGTCAGGTAAACCGGCTGCGCATCTGCGGCGATAATGGGGGCGCCGGAGGCATGACATGAACTCAACCCTGCGCAGAATCCTGATCAGCGTGTGTATTGTTGCGATGGCGCTCACCGGCGCGTGCAGCGCCATCGAAAGCGTGGCCCGGCCAGTCGCGCGGGGCGGCAGTCAGAACGGCGCAGCGCGACTATGGCCGGATGTGCCGCCGCTTGCCGGCGCAGACGCGGTTGAGTTGGATTTGCCGCTTTTGCTCAGGCTGGCGCTGTATTCCTCTGCCAGCGACATGGCGCGCGACAGCAACCTCAAACTGAACAGCTTTGATTTTGTGATTCATCGCGCCGCTGTCACGCCGGAGGAAGTGCAATCGTTCTATACGGCCGAGCGCATGGCCGCCGCCGGCTGGAATGCCGAGAAGCAGCCGGGGTGCACTCAGACGGCCAGTCTGGGCGGCCTGTTGTGCACATTCGCCAGGAGCAGGGGCGACCGGCATACGGCGCTGTTCATCGTGGCCGGCTATGATGACGCCGCCGCATCCACACACATCTACTATGTGCGTTTTGAGAGCACGCGCGCGCAACAAACTGTCACGCCTGTTCCGTGACCGCCCGTGTGGCCGGCCAATCAACCTGCTACACTAGAGCGCATGTCAGTTCAAAAGACGCCCGGCCGGCGAGGCGGTGTGGATCACGATGCCATCCACTGGGAGGAGGACTTGCGGCCATTTGCCCGCCTGCCCCGCGAGCCGCGTCATTCTCCGCGTCAGAGAGCGCCGGCCTGGATACCGGCCCTGGCGAGTCTGGTGCTGGTAGGGTTTGCCTGCCTGCTCGTGGCCGCCTTCGTCAACAACAATCGTCCCGCGCTGAACACGCTTGCGCTCGCGCCCACGGCAACCATGCGGATCATCACCCCGACGGCGACGGATTTTGCGCCCCCCACGGCGACGCCCTACGCGCCGCCGACGGACACCCCGCCGCCACCCACGCCCACTGTGCTGGCCGTTTCAGACGACCCGATCTTCGTCGGCGCGCAGGTCAAGGTGGTTGACACCGGCCCGAACGGGCTGAACTTTCGGCGCGAACCGAACCGCTCTGCGGAGCGCATTCGCAGCCTGCCGGAAGGGTCTGTATACGAAGTGGTCGGCGGGCCGGCCGATGCGGATGGCTACACGTGGTGGCAACTGCGCGATCCTTCCGATGGGACTACCGGTTGGGGCGCGGGCATCTACCTGCGCAAAATTGTGCAGCCGTGACAAAAGATGAACGACTAACAGGGTGTAAGATTCGTCTCCAGTATCACGCTTTAGGAGGGCGTCATGTATCAGAACCTGATTCTCGTGGGGCGATTGGGCCGCGACCCGGAAATGCGCTATATGCCGAATGGCGATCCGGTGACATCGTTCAGCATGGCCACAGATCGCGGCTACACCGGCAAGGATGGCCAGCCGGTCAAAGAGACGACCTGGTGGCGCGTGTCCGTGTTCGGCAAGCAGGCGGAAACGGTCAACCAATATCTGAGCAAGGGCAAGATGGTGCTGGTTGAAGGCCGGCTGCGCGCCGACCCCAGGACCGGCGGCCCGCAAACGTACACCCGCCAGGATGGGACGGTGGGCGCCAGCTTCGAAGTCGTTGCCAACACCATCCGGTTCCTAAGCCCGAAGAGCGAGGGCACCGGCGCAACCGAAGGCGAGGTGAGCGTCGAAGGGGCCGGCGGACACGACGAGAATATTCCCTTCTAACCAATTCGGGGTCGAAGGCAATATCAAACGGCGGCAGGGTCAACCTGTCGCCGTTTGTGTTCTGATGTGTTCTGATGTGTTCTGATTGTCCCGCGTTCGCAGATCGTCATGCAGTGTCAGCGCCCGGAATTGCGACCAGTTCTACTTCCAGGCTCGACAGGTCGTGCTGCACAGTCGACCAGACAACATCCCTGTTGATGTCATAGTAGGCGTGAATCAACCGATTTCGCATGCCGGTGATCTGTGCCCGGGGAATCCGGGGCGCGCGCGTCCTTGTTTCTCCGCTGACATTCGCGGCGGCTTCGCCTACGATCTCGATGCAGTTGACTAATGCCCGAAACAACATGGTGTTTCGGTCAAGGTCCTCGCGCGATTTGCCGTGGACATAGCCGCGCGCCTCGCGCACAGCATCGAGCATGTGCCGCAGTCGAATCACATCCGGCTCAGGCAGCATATTGAACCTGCGCTTCTCTCACCACTGTATCGCGAAAATACCGGCTCAAATCGCCGAGCGTGCGCAGATCAGCCTTGCGGCCGATCATCTCCGAGAGTTCGATCTCCATGCCAGCAATCCCGAACAAACCGGGTGTGTGGCCCGACTCAAACTCGACCAGGATGTCGATATCGCTATCCGGGCCGAAGTCATCTCGAAGGATCGAGCCGAAGAGCGACAACTTGCGAATATGATTCCGTTGGCAAAACTCTGCCAGCTTCTCACGTGGGATTTCGATTTCGTGATATCTCATGCGCGCGCCTCGCCGACGAATTCTAGCCGACATCTGTGCGCTGTGGGTGTATTTCTCTGTGGGGGCATGTTGCCCGGCGGTCTGCCCGGTAGAGACGTTGCAGTGCAACATCTCTACGCAACGGTTGCGCGCGGATTTATCCGCCGCGCACATCGGCGGATTGCCCCTGATGGGAAATGCATCCCGCATTTTCCTGTGTGCCAGTTGGCCTGCAAAGCAGGGCAAGCCCGGCGGCTTGCCCTACAGGCACACCCACTGCGCGCAACACTCTCTGCCGGGGAATTTGCCCCTGCTGGGAAATGCACCCCGCAGCGCCTGCCTGATAGAATGGCTGCATGGCCCAACAACCGAAACAACCTCAGCCGCCGCCCCAGCCACCGCAGTTACAGATCGAACTCCCGCCTACGCTCGACGCCATCTACTCGAACCTGGTGGTGATCCAGCATTCGCCCTCGGAGTTCATCTTTGACTTTGCGCGCGTGCTGCCCAACATGCCGACAGCCAAGGTCGGCGCGCGCATCGTCATGACGCCCATGCACACCAAGCTGCTGTTGCGCGCGTTGCAGGAGAACATCGAGAAATACGAGGCGCAGTTTGGCACGATCTACGTGCCACAGGAGGGTGATGCGCTGGCCAGCCAGTTGTTTGGCGGCCAGAGATAGAAGGGGTGAACCACAAAGAATCGAAGAACACGAGGAAAATCCTGTTTCCTCTTTGTGCCCTTCGATTCTTTGTGGTGAATGTCAGACCAGGTAGCCCAGTTCGGCCAGCCGGGACATGATCTTCGCCCGGCTCTGCTCGACCGTTTCGGTGGCCGAGTTGCACACGATCTCGGGGTTGAGCGGCGGTTCGTAAGGGTCGGACACGCCGGTGAAGTTCTTGATCTCGCCGGCCAGCGCCTTCTTGTACAGGCCCTTCACGTCGCGCTCGGCCAGCACGTCAATCGGCGCTTCGACATAGACTTCGACGAAGTTGGCGATTTTGCCGCGCAGTTCGTCGCGCACCTCGCGGTAGGGGGAAATGGCCGCGGCGATGGCGACGACGCCGTTGCGGCTGAGCACTTCGCACACCCAGCCGATGCGCCGGATGTTGGTGTCGCGATCCTCTTTCGAAAACCCCAGTCCCTTGCTGAGATTGGTGCGCACAACGTCGCCGTCCAGAATTTCGACCTTCATGCCGCGCGCGCGCAGGTCTGCGGCGATGAGATTCGCCAGCGTGGATTTGCCGGCCCCGGACAAGCCGGTGAACCAGAGGGTAAAGCCTTTGTGTTCCATTGGAAGTAGTCAGTAGTCAGTAGTCAGTAGTCAGTAGCCAGTAGCCAGTAGCCAGTAGTCAGTAGTCAGTAAGTGGTTGGTCATTTGCGGCGCAGGCCATCGATCAGGACTTGCGCGACGACGGGCCGGGTGAATTCTTCGGGCAGCGGCTCGCCCCGCTCCAGCATCTGGCGCACCTGCGTGCCGCTCAGGATCAGCCAGTTCTCCTTGCCGTGCGGGCAGGTCTTGGCGCTGACGATGGCGCCGCACTTGCGGCAGTAGAACGTGTGCTCGAAGAACAGCGGCGTCAGGCCGATGTCTTCGGGCTTGAACTCGTCGAAGATGCGCTGCGCGTCATAGGTGCCGTAGTAGTTGCCGACGCCGGCATGGTCGCGCCCGACGATGAAGTGCGTGCAGCCGTAGTTCTTGCGGCAGATGGCGTGGAAGATGGCTTCGCGCGGGCCGGCGTAGCGCATGGCAGCCGGGAACACGCTGAGCACGACGCGACTGGCCGGGTAATAATCGCGCAGCAACACTTTGTAGCTCTCCATGCGCACGTCGGCCGGGATGTCGTCGGACTTGGTCTCGCCCACCAGCGGATGCAACAGCAACCCGTCTGTGATCTCCATGGCCACCTTTTGAATGTACTCGTGGGCGCGATGAATGGGGTTGCGGGTCTGAAAGCCAACCACGCGCCGCCAGCCGCGCTCGGCAAACGTCTGGCGGGCCTGCGCAGGCGTCAGGCGCAGGTCGGGGAATTCGGTGTCCATCGCAGAGGGCCGATCGAACAGCCAGATGTTGCCGCCCAGCAGCACATCGCCCTGGCGGTAAAGCCGGGCGACGCCGGGGTGCGCTTCGTCGGTGGTGCGATAGACCTGGCCGGCCTCTGCCGGCTTGTCGTAGCCGTACTTCTCGGTGACGGTCATCACGGCCAGGGGGCGATCGCCCTCGCACAAAGCCACTTCCTGGCCTTCGCGGATGCCGGCGGCAACGTCGGCCGTGACGGCCAGCGTCACCGGGATCGACCAGACCAGGCCGTTGGTCAGGCGCATGTCCCGCACGACGGAGGCGTAATCGCCCTGGTTCATGAAGCCGGTGAGCGGCGAATACGCGCCGATGGCGATCAGTTCCAGATCGGACAGATTAACGGGCGACAGGGGAATGCGCGTCAGAGTCTGCGCGCGCTGCTGCGCGTCGCGCCGGGCGTCGCCCTGCAACACGCGATCGACCAGCGCCCCGCCATGGGGTGTGGACGTGGCGTAAGTGTTGGAAATCAAGCTGGATCAGTCTCCTGGGATATGCAAGCGGTGTTTGAAATCTTGCGGCCAGATTCAGGCCGGCCAGCAGTATACCGCGCAGGCATCGATGCTGTAGAATGACATCATGCAGATCGAATCCCAGCAGGAGCGCGCTCAAAAAAGGCTCAAGCTCTATTTTCCTCCGCAGCAGGCGGAAGTGCTGGCGGAAGTGATTACGGACGCCTATAACAGCCTGGTCAAAACCAGCGACTTCAATGAGCTGAAGGCGATTGTGGCTCAGTTGGCGCAGGCGCAGCAGCGCACCGAGCAGCGCATGGAAGAGCTGGCGCAGGCGCAGCAGCGCACCGAGCGGCGGGTTGAGGAGCTGGCCGAAGCGCAGAAGCGCACCGAGCAGCGCGTCGAGGAGCTGGCCGAAGCGCAGAAGCAAATGGCCGAGGAGGTGCGCCTGCTGGCGCGGGGCTTGAACGAAACGCGGGCAGAAATCGGCGGGCTTGCGCGCGGGTTGAACGACACACGCTCAGAAGTCGGCGGTTTGTCTCGCAGCTTTGGCTATGCGCTGGAGAACGAGGCGTATCGCATGTTGCCGGCCTTTCTGGCCCGCGCGCACGGGCTGGAGGTGACGGAGCGGCTGGTGCGCGCGGAGATCGCCGGCGAGGAGATCAACATTTTTGGCAAGGGGCGCCGCGCCGGGCGGGACGTGCTGATCGTGGGCGAG
>CALBEF010000010.1 GCA_937927775.1 uncultured Anaerolineae bacterium
CAGCAACCGCATTTGCCGCTCCGAGAAACTGTTGTCCACAGGCTGGTCATCCTCCGTCACGAGCGCGTCATAGTTGGGCAGATGTTCCGGCGGAATGGCGGGATGCGGCGCCGGGCCGGCTTTCACTTCAGACTCGATCAAAACAGTTGCCATGTCCACCTCCCTCAGCGCAGCGAGCTGAGTGCTCGCATTGTATCAACCAGCGCCTGAGCCGCCCTGCGCGCGTCTTCGGCGAACGTCATGGTGCGCGAGGCGTACAGCACCGCGCGCGACACATTAATGACCGGCCCCGCACCGTCGCGTGTGTGGCCGTATCGGACAGCCGCTTCCAGATCGCCGCCCTGCGCGCCGACACCGGGGATAAGAAACGGCACATCCGGCGCAATCTCGCGGATGCGGCGCAATTCCGCCGGCGCGGTGGCCCCAACCACCAGCCCGCACGCCCCCGGCCCCTGCGCATGCCATTGGCTGGCCGCCATCGCCACTTCCTCATACAGCAACCGCTCGCCCCGCGCCGAGACGGTTTTAAGATTCTGAAATTCGCCGGCGTTGGGGTTGCTGGTGCGGGCGAGAACAAAAGCGCCACGATCCGCATAGCTTAAAAAGGGCGCCACCGAATCGCCGCCCATGTACGGCGACAGCGTCACCGCGTCGGCGCGAAACTGCTCGAACGCCCCGCGCGCATACGCCTCGGCCGTGTTGCCGATGTCGCCGAACTTGCCGTCCAGGATGATGGGAATGTGCGGGGGAATCAGACGCGTGATGCGCTCCAGCGCCACCATGCCGGCCGCCCCCTCCGCTAAAAAGAAGCCGAGGTTCGGCTTGTAGGCGCAGACCAGGTCCTGCGTGGCTTCAATGATAGCCCGCGCAAACGGCAGCATCGGCTCATCTTCAAGTTGCAGCGGCAGGGGCGTGTTGGCAACGACGATATCCAGCCCGACGCACAGAAAAGAGCGATTGATCTGTTGAGCGCGCGCGAGTTTGTCGAGGAATGTCATGGCTGATATTCTACCGGCCCGCTCCTTCGCTCTACAATCAGACGCATGGCAGAAAATGTCTCTCTCGGCCCGCTGATCTCGGCCGACGCGCTGGCGCAACATCTCGACGACGACGCCTGGCTGGTGGTCGATTGCCGCTTCTCGCTGGCCGACCCGTCAGCCGGCTATGCGCGCTATCAGCACAGCCACATCCCCGGCGCAATCTATGCGCATCTGAACGATGATCTGTCCGGCCCGATCATCCCCGGTGTGACCGGCCGGCATCCCCTGCCCGACCCGTATGTTGCGGCGCAGACCTTTGGCCGGCTGGGCATTCACAACAGCCTGCGCGTCGTCGCCTATGACGACATGGGCGGGGCGCTGGGCGCAGCCCGGCTGTGGTGGATGTTGCGCTGGCTGGGGCACGACAGCGTCGCTGTGCTGGACGGGGGATGGCAGGCATGGCTGGCCGGCAACTTCCCGACGCGGGCGGGCAGCGAAACCAGGCCAACCGCCGCGTTCATCGCGCATCCCCGGTCCGACCGCGTGGTGAACGCCGAGGAGATCGACGCCATGCGCGTTGATCCCTCCTGCCGCGTGCTCGACGCGCGCGCCGCGCCGCGCTTTCACGGGCGCGAAGAGACCATCGATCCGGTGGCCGGCCACATCCCCGGCGCCCTCTCCGCGCCCTATGCCGACAACTTAAATGCGCGGGGCTTGTTCCGCGCGCCGGCAGATCTGCGCGCGCGCTATCGCGCATTGCTGGGCGACACGCCGCCCGATAAGGTCGCTGTGTATTGCGGCTCCGGCGTCTCGGCGGCGCAGACCATTCTCGCCATGTGTGTGGCCGGCCTCGGCGAGCCGCGCCTGTACGCCGGCTCGTGGAGCGAGTGGATCACCGACCCGGCGCGCCCGATCGCCACATGAGCGCGCCATGCGCCTGACAGTACAATCCAGCGCAGCATGACCGCTTCCCACCTGGCGCGCAGTCTTGCGCGCTACCAGCGCATCATCGTCGCTGCGCATGTCGCGCTGGCTGCCCTGTTCAGCGTCATCGTCCCGCCCTGGGAGGCGCACGACGAAACCGGCCACTTCGCCTACGTCAACCATCTCGTCCTGCAAGGCGGCCTGCCCGACGCAATGGCCGAAAGCAAAGTCTTCCTCGATCAATCACACCAGCCGCCCCTGTACTACGTGGCCGCCGCCGCGCTCACCTTCTGGGCGGATCGCTCGGACAATCTGACGCCGCAACTGAACATCTTCGCTTTCGACGGCACCAACCGGCAGGGCGCGCGGCTACTGCTGCGCGAGCGCGGCGAGGCGTTCCCCTGGCGGGGCACAATCCTTGCGCTCCACCTGGCGCGCCTTGTCTCGGTGGCGCTCAGCGGGCTGATGATCTGGCTGATCGCGCGTTCGGCGCGCGCACTATTTGCCGCTCAACCATCTGCCGCCCTGCTTGCCACAGCGATCGCTGCGTTCAACCCGCAGGTTCTGTTCATGGCCGGCATGGTGAACAACGACATCATGGTTAGTCTGACAGGCGCCGCGCTGGCTTACCTGCTCATCACCCTCAGTGTGGCGCCGCCGGTCCCGCGCGCGGCCTGGCGCATGATCGCCATCGGCATGGCGCTGGGATTGAGCCTGTTGTCGAAGAACAGCGCGCTGATCTTCGCGCCATTCACGGCAGCGGCGCTGTTGTATATCGGCTGGCAGCAGCGCTGGTCATGGCGGCAGTTTCTCCGCAACGGGCTGCTGGTCGCCATTCCCTTAATCGTCCTGGCAGCTCCCTGGTACGCCAGCAACTACCTGAACTACGGGCAGATCATCGTCAACCGCGACCCGGCAGAACCCATCACCCAGGCCCCGGCCGGCCTGATCGGTGAAGGATTGCTGGTGTCCATTCGTGATGGATGGCTGCCGCAGATGTTCGTCAACGCATTCCGCACTTTCTGGGGCAAGTTCGGATGGGGCAACGTGCAGATGCCCGATGCAGCCTACACCGCGATTCTGGCGCTATGCGTGGCGGGATTGGCCGGCTGCGTGGCCGGCGCGCGCCACAGCAGCGAGCAGACCCGGCGCGGGTTGTTGCTCATGGCGGGATTGGGCCTTGCCATGATGGTGCTGCCCGGCTACCGCGCCATCTTCTATCAGAACCCTGACCTGCTTCCCGGGCGCTACCTGATGCCGGCGCTGACTGCCTACGCGGCGCTGCTCGGCTTCGGCCTCGCGCACGGGTTCGAGCGCATCGGCGTGTGGATCGATCGCCGCCCGCCTCTGCCGACCGACCAGGTATCGACGCCGACCGCCAATCGATTGAGTCTTGCAGTATGCATCGTTGCCGGCCTGTGGGCGCTGGCCGTGCCGTTCGTCGTGATCGCGCCGGTTTATGCGCCCCCACTCCTTACCCGCACATCTGCGACTGACAAAGCAGAAGCATCCGGCTCAACGGCGCTGTTGCGGCTGGGCGATGTGGCTGAGGTGCTGGCCGTGGATGCAGATGTCGTGTACCGGCCAGACCGCGAAGGGTTGCGCCAGTACATCCGGGTGACGCTGACGTGGCGCGCATTGAAACAGACACCCGACACGCTGGCAGTGGGCGTCAGCGTGCTTGGGCGCGACGCGGAAGTGTTGGGCACGACCAACGCGCATCCCGCCGGCGGCAACTTTCCGACCAGCAACTGGAACCCGGGCGACACTTTCCAGGACGAGCGCCTGGTGCTGCTCGAACGCCCATGCGCGCAATTGCCGGCAATGGGCCGGGTGAGCGTTGCGCTGTTCGAGTACGCACTGGCCGGAAATGGGACAGCCATCAGCCTGACCCGCTCGCTGACCGCATACGACGCCGCCGGGAATGCAGTCGCGCCGCTCATCGGACGATTCCGCATCGAAGCGCCGGCGGTCAGAGTGCCGGTCATTCAACAACCGCCGCTGGGGATGCTGGCCGGCATCGCGCTGGTGCGGGCCAGCGCGCCCGATCGCGCCGCGCCCGGCGACACGCTTCACTTTGATCTGACGTATGAGACCTGGCAGGCCGGCAACCCGGAGGGCGTGGCTTTTGTGCATGTGTTGAACGAGGCCGGGCAACTGGTGGCGCAGGACGACCATCCGCCGCTGGCCGGCGGATATCCCACCGACCTCTGGCAGCGCGGCGAGTGCGCGCGCGAGTCGTTCGCGCTCAGTGTGCCGGCCACATTCAGCGGCACACTGCGCGCCGTCACCGGCTTCTACACACCGAGCGACTTCGCGCGCTTTCCCACAGGCCGGCCCGACGATGTGATCGAGCTGGGCAACATCACAGTGCGGTGAGTGAGGCAAGCCCGGCGGCTCGCCGCGCAATCCACCTGACGCGCAGACCGGATAGGGCAAGCCGGGCAAGCCCGGCGGCTTGCCCTACAACACAACGGATAGAATAACGCCGTGAATTTGCGCCTTGCACGCCTCATCATCGCCGTCGCATTTGTCGCGCTCGGCGTCATCTACTCATTCGCCACTCCCATCTTCGAGAAAAACGACGAGGAGAGCCACGCCTGGTTCGCCTGGCATCTGGCGAATGGCGGCGACCTGCCGGTGCAGGTTCCCGGCCTGCCCGAGTCGCCCCTGCGACGCGAAGGCAGCCAGCCGCCGTTGTACTACTGGATGGCTGCCGCCGTCATGGGCCGGTTCGACCTCAGCGACTTCTGGATTCAACAACAACCCAATCAGTCACCCTCGTTCAGTCCCTACGCGCCGGGCAACAAGAACCTGTTGCTCATCACGCCGCAGAAGCGCGCCTTCAACTACGAGAAGACCACGCTGGCGACCGTCGTCCTGCGGCTGCTCGGCATCATCCCCGGCCTGTTGACCATCTGGTTTGTCTACCCGATCGCCCATGCTGTGACGCGCAACGAATGGACGGCGCTGCTGGCCATGGGGCTGACCGCCTTCAACCCCATGTTCCTGCAAGTGATGACGGCACTGGGCAATGATGGCCTCGTGATCGCGCTGGCCACGCTGTCGCTGCATGTCATCGTGCGCGCCGTGACGGCAGACGCAAACGAGAACGGCTTCTCGCCGGCCCGCGTTGCAGCCATCGGCATTCTGATCGGGCTGGCCAGCCTGTCCAAAGTGAGCGGGCTGTTGCTGTTGCCAATCGCGGCGGCGGCAATCCTGGGCCGCGCGCTGATCCAGCCGGCGCGCATGTCGTTCGGGCGGCGCGCGGCGGCTGTCTTCGCCCAGGGCATGGGCGTGCTGGGTCTGTGGGCGCTGATCGCCGGCTGGTGGTACTTGCGCAATTTCCATCTCTACGGCGACTTCACCGGCACATCGATCATGGCGCAAATGATGACGCCGCGCAACATCACACTGGCCGAGGCGCTGTCGGAATGGCAGGGCTTCAAGATGTCGTACATCGCCATGTTCGGGCAGTTCGCCGCGCCGGCCGACAACATCGTGTACGCCGGCTTCGACGCGCTGCTGATTGCCGGCGGCATCGGCCTGCTGATCTGCGCGGGGCAAACCCTCTGGCAATCGACGCGAGGAGCCGGCGCGCCGCAGGATTCCGCGCAACGCTTGCGCGCGCTCGGCGCCGGGTTGCTGGCGCTGCACGTTGTCCTGTTGTTGGCGAGCGTGCTGCGCTGGACGATGATGACGCCGGCTTCGCATGGCCGGCTGATCTTCCCCGGCATCGCCGCTGTGTCCACGCTGATGGCGATTGGCGTGACGCAGATCGGCGCGCTGGCAGCGCGGTTGGCGCGCATGAGACGGGGGCCGCCGGCATCGGGCATTTCCATCACAACATGGATCGTCCTCATCCCCCTGCTCGTTGTCGCCACCGTTGCGCCGTTCCGTTACATCTGGCCGGCTTATGAGCCGCCTCTTGTCCGCGAGATGCCGGCAAACCTGATCCCCGTTCAGCAACGCATGGGCAATCTGGCCGAAGTGCTGGGCTACCGGATGCAGCCGGATGACGCGCGGCCCGGCGACAAAGTGCGCGTGACCGTAGCGCTGCGCGCGCTGCGCGCCGAACGCGACAATTACTCGCTGGTGGTCAAGCTCTACGGACGAGATGCGACACTGCTGGCCCGCTTCGACACATTCACCGGCAAGGGGCTGTGGCCGAGCATGTTGTGGCGCCCCGGCGATATCTTCCTCGATGAGGTCGAGTTGACCGTGCCGCTCACCGCGACTGCGCCGGCTGTGTTGCGCGCGCAGTTCGAGTTGTACAACGCCGGCTCCGGCGACATCCAGGCGAGCGTCGATGCGCTGGGCCGGCCCGGCGCGCCGCTGTACGACGGCTCAACACTCCTGCCGCCCGATCGCGCAACGCCGTCATCCGCCGAAGCAATTGCCCGCTTCGGCGACCTGGCGTTGCTGAACCGCTTCAATGTTTCCAGCGACGGATTGCGCCCCGGCCAACCCTTGACCCTTACCCTGGAATGGATCACACTGGGCCGGGCGGATCGAGACCTGACCATCTTTGCGCAACTCCTGGATGAGGCCGGCCAGATCATCGCCCAGCGCGACAAACAACCGCTCGACGGACAATTCCCCACGACCCGCTGGCAGGCCGAAACCCGGTTCACCGATCAGCATGTCTTTGAGCTGCCGCAGGCTCTTGCGCCCGGCGTGTATCGCGTCGCGCTTGGCTTCTACGACACAACCACGGACGAGCGCCTGCCGGTTGCCGCCGGCGCCGGAGATCAAACCGACGCCGCGCGGGAAATCGCAACCGATCACGTCCTGCTGGGCAATCTCGCTGCGCGCTAGGAGCTGATTTTGAGGCAAGAGCCTGTCCCGACAAGGTGTCGGACTTCCCGGAGAAGTCCGACACCTGAGCGCCTCGCAAAAAACAGCCGGCTCAATCATACGGACGCGCTGAATCGCTTTATACTTGTGCATCCTTGCGCGAGCGGGAAACGGCAGCCGGCATCGCAACAGCCGCATCGGGCAGTGAGAGAGTGGTTTGTGGAGGCATATTTGTATGAGTGCGTTGATATCAACGGTTCGCGCCAGCCTGACATATCGCGGGCGCGAAGGTCACTGGTTATGGCTGTTGCATCGGGTCAGCGGGCTGGGTGTGCTGCTCTTCCTCATCCTGCACGTGATCGGCATGTCTTCAGCGTTCGTCTCGCTGGAGATACACGACCGGCTGCTGGAAATGTACAAGACGCCCCCGTTTGCGATTGGCGAACTGGCGCTGGCGTTCGGGCTGATTTTCCACGCCGTCAACGGCACGCGCATCGCCATTCTGGAACTGAAACCGGAACTGTGGCAGAAGCAGCAACTGGCGACGCGCCTGGCAATCGTCATCGTCGCGCTGCTTGCCGCGCCGACGATCATCATCATGGCGCTGGGATCGATTAATGCATTCTTCGGGCCGGGCGCCGGCCACTAACAGGGAGGCGAACATGACGACAATGAATCCATCCGCGCCGCGCCCGGCGCGCCCCATTCCGCAGGGGCGCAATCGATTCGAGCGCGCCATGTGGCTGTTCATGCGCTTCAGCGGGCTGGCGCTGCTATTCCTTGCGCTCAGCCATTTCGGATTTCAGCACATCATCGTGGGCACGCACCAGCTCACCAGCGAAGACACGATCGTGCGCTGGGGACTGGCCGGCGAATCCATCACCCTTGCGCAGTTGTTCTGGCGTTTGTACTACGGCGTGATGGTGCTGCTGGCCATGCTGCACGGGTTGAACGGCCTGCGGCAGGTCGCTTATGACTATCTGAAAAACAAGGTCGTGTACAACGTCTTCATGGCTGCCGCCGCCGCGCTCATCCTGGCGGCGACAGCACTGGGCGTGATCGCGCTGATCGTGGGCGTGAACGCCAGCGGCGCGGCAGAGGCGCTGGCGCGCTAATCGAAAGGATAGATAGGAATGGCTCAGTATCATCAGTTTGACGCGATTGTGGTCGGCGCCGGCGGAGCCGGCCTGATGGCCGCGCTCTACGCAAGCCGGTCTGTCAACACCGCCGTCATCAGCAAGCTCTACCCCACCCGCTCGCACACCGGCGCAGCCCAGGGCGGCATCAGCGCCGCGCTGGGCAACCTGGAGCCGGACAAGTGGGAATGGCACGCCTACGACACCGTGAAGGGCAGCGACTTCCTGGCCGATCAGGACGCAGTGGACATTCTGTGCCGGGAAGCCATCGACGCCGTGATCGACCTGGAGCACATGGGGCTGCCATTTGACCGCACGCCCGACGGCAAGATCTCGCAACGCCGGTTTGGCGGGCATACCAACAACGAGACTAAAAAGCCGGTGATGCGCGCCTGCCACGCCGCCGACCGCACCGGCCACATGATCCTCCAAACGCTCTACCAGCAGTGCATCAAGAACAACGTCAAGTTCTTCGATGAGTTCCAGGTTATCGATGTGCTGGTGGAGAACAACGTGTGCAACGGTGTGGTCGCTGTGTGCCTGGCCACCGGCGAGACGCACGTGTTCCAGGCCAAAGCCACCATGATCGCCACCGGCGGCTTCGGCAAGATGTGGCGCATCAGCTCCAACGCGCATTCGCTCACCGGCGACCTGCCGGCGGCGCTGCTGCGGCGCGGGTTGCCGCTGCAGGATATGGAGTTCTACCAGTTCCATCCCACCGGCATCTACAAGATGGGCATCCTGCTGAGCGAGGCCGCGCGCGGCGAAGGCGCCGTCTTCATCAACAACAAGGGCGAGCGGTTCATGGAGCGTTACGCGCCGACCATGAAGGATCTGGCCTCGCGCGATGTGTGCAGCCGCAGCATCTATCAGGAAGTGCGCGCCGGCAACGGCATCGACGGCAAGGACTATGTCTACCTGGAGTTCCGACCTGAAGTGGTCAACCGCTACTTTCAGGCCGATGGCAACCCCAGGCGCGTGGACGCCGCGTATATGGAAAAGCGCCTGCCGGACATCATCGACTTTGTGCGCGTGTACATGGGCATCGACCCTATCACCCAGCCGGTGCCCATCCAGCCCACAGCCCATTACGCGATGGGCGGCATCCCAACCGACCTGGACACGCGCGTGCTGGCTGACGAAAAGGGAACCATCGTCGAAGGCCTGTACGCTGCCGGCGAAGTGGCCTGCGTCAGCGTGCACGGGGCGAACCGGCTCGGCACCAACTCGCTGGTCGATCTGGTGGTGTACGGCAAGCGCGGCGGCATCAGGATGGCTGAATACGCAAAACAGGCCAGCCTGCGCCCGGTTAAGCAGGACGCCCACAAGATGGGCGAGGCCGTGTTGAGCGCCATCCGCGACAACCCCGGCCGCGAACGGCCCTCCAGCCTGCGCAGAGACCTGCAAACACTGATGGACCAGGACGTGGGCGTGTTTCGCACGGGAGCCGGCCTGGAGGATGCCATCGACCGCATCAAGGCGCTGCAAGAGCGCTACAAGGATATCCATATCGACGACAAGGGCCTCCAGTTCAACACTGACTTGATGGAAGCCTGGGAGCTGGGCTGCCTGCTCGACCTGGCCGAGGTGACGGCCTTCTCGGCTCTGTCACGCACCGAGTCGCGCGGGGCGCACTACCGAGAAGACTTCCCCAACCGCGACGACCAGAACTTCCTGAAGCATTCTGTGGTGTGGAAGAACGGCGGCCTGCGCGTGGCGTACAAGCCGGTGCGACTGGGCCGCTACGCCCCGACCGAGCGCAAGTATTAGACGCAGGAAGATGCGCGCGCACATGCGAAGCTGGGCAACAGGCGTCGGCGTCGGGGCGGTGGTTTGGGCGAGCCTCGCGTTGCGGCGCAGCCGCGCAGAGGGGACATATCGCCCCGCCGCCGGCGAGACGTGGGCGGCCATCACCGGCGCGTCATCCGGCATCGGCGCAGCCTTTGCCCGGCGGCTGGCCGCCGATCGTTATCACCTGCTGCTCATCGCGCGCCGGCGCGAACGACTGGAACAGATCGCCGCTGAATTGAGCCGGCAACACAGCGTCCAGATCGAGACCCTGCCCGCCGACCTCGCCTGCGACACAGACATCGCGCGCGCGGCGCAACGGATCGGCGAACTGGATCGCCTGGCGTTGCTGGTGAACAACGCCGGCTTCGGCACGGTGGGCGCATTCGCCGGCATGACTGCAACCATCCAGACCGATATGATCCGCCTGCACGCCGAAGCGCCGGCGCGACTGACGCGCGCCGCGCTGCCGGCCATGCTGGCGCGCAGACAGGGCGCGATCATCAACGTCGCATCCACAGCGGCTTTCTTCGCCCTGCCCGGCAACGCAGCCTACTGCGCCACCAAGCGCTTTCTGGTCACGTTCAGCGAGGCGCTCAGCGTGGAAGTGGCCGGCCAGGGTGTGGCGATACAGGCGCTGTGTCCGGGGTTCACGCGCACCGAGTTTCACGCAACGGAACAGTTCAGCTCAAGCGGCAAGCGCCTGCCGCAAACGCCGGCGTTCCTGTGGATGACGCCGGAAGAAGTGGTGACGTGTTCGCTGCGCGCGCTGGGGCGCAAAGTGATTTGCATTCCTGGCGCGGTCAACCGGCTGATTGCAAGGTTGCCGGCGTTCATTCCATCCGGCATGATCGGGCGCGCAGCAAACGCATTTGCGGTGTAGTTCTACGACAAAGCACAAACAGGAAAACCATGATCAAAGTTCATTTGAAAATCAAGCGTTTCAACCCTGAGAAGGACAAAAAGCCCTGGTGGGGCGAGTATGATGTCGAAGTCGAGCCGACTGATCGCGTGCTCGACGCGCTTCATGAAGTGAAGTGGAACATCGACGGCACGCTTGCGCTGCGGCGCAGTTGCGCGCACGGCGTGTGCGGCAGTGATGCCATGCGCATCAACGGCCGCAACCGGCTGGCCTGCCATCGGCTGATCCGTGATGAGATTCAGAATGGGCAGATCACTATAGAGCCGCTGCTGGGCCTGCGCGTGATCAAAGACCTGATCGTGGATATGGAGCCGTTCTTTGCGCACTACCGGTCGATCATGCCGTATCTGGTGAATGACACTGACCCCGGCCCGCGCGAGCGGCTGCAATCGCCGGAGGATCGGGCGCGCTTCGACGACACAACCAAGTGCATCCTGTGCGCGGCGTGCACTACGAGCTGCCCGTCGTTCTGGGCGCGCGGCGAGTACGTCGGGCCGGCGGCCATCGTGCAGGCCCACCGCTTCATCTTCGACTCGCGCGATCAGGGCGCCGCCGAACGCCTCGAAGTGCTGGGCGACTCGAACGGCGTGTGGCGCTGCCGCACCGTGTTCAACTGCACCGAGGCGTGTCCGCGCGGCATCGAGGTGACCAAAGCCATCGGCGAAGTCAAGCAGGCCATCGCCAGCGGCAAGGTCAGGTAGCGCAAACGCCTGCCGCGCAATCCAAAACAAAATCCGGCGGCTGGTTCGATGCACTCGCCGACCGCCGGATGAGAAATCTCCGCCTTCGCCGCGCAAGCGACAAGCGCGGCAGCATCAATCGGCCAGCACAACAGCGATCGCGATCGCCATCACCGCAAGCCAGAAAACGAACAGGACGGCGCGAATGGCCGGCTGAATGCGCGGGCCGCGAAAATGATCTTCGAGCACAGCGCGCAGGCCGTTGATGCCATGCGTGGCGCCGAAGACAACGATCAGGATTTGCAGGGTTTGCCAGAACAGCCCGCTCCAGCCGACGGCAACATCCGGGATGTTGCTGTTCACCACATGATTAGGATTCGGGAAAAACGTCCAGCGCAGCAGAGTCGGAAGATCCATCTGCGTGCGGGCGCCCATGAGCATTGCGCCGAAGAAGCCGACCAGGGCAATGACAACAATGGCCGCGCCGGACACACGCGTAAACACCCACATCGCCATATCAAGGGTGATCCGGGGCCGCCTGGGGTGAGTTGAGCGCATGAATCCTCCCGCGTGGACTACTCGCCGGACATCGCGCGCAGAACAATCAACAGAACAGCAAGCGCATAGATCGGAGCAAAAGTCAACCACTGAAGCCAGAGCGCCTCGTGCTGAAAGCGCATCAGGGAGGGCCGGGCATCCAGAATAATGACGCGCACGCCGTTCAAGGCGTGATAGATCACGCAGAAATACATCACGAGTTGGAATGCGGGCGATTCATACACAGCGTTGATAGCCATGCCCGCGCCGCTGCCGAAACGCTGGGTCAGAAAAGACGCCGCGATGTGCGCCACAACAAAAAGCACCATGCCCACGCCGGTGACACGGTGCAACAACCACGACCACATCGGGTTGCCGCCGCGATAGCGCGCGCCCTGCGCGATAACTTTGAGATTCTGCATCGCCCGAAAGCTCCTGTTCGACGCCGTGTGTTCGATTTGTGGGGCTGATTATTCGGATGCGCAGCCGGCCGAAAAGTGACATTTGTCCTGTCACAAGCGCGCCGAATGTCTCTATTCGAGTTCGACCCGGCTTCATAGAATGCGCGTTGCGGCAGGAACCCTGACCGGTTTCGACGCATCTAAAGGCACAGGAGGCGCGCATGTCTGAGTCGGACGCAGTCAACGCCAGCCGGCGCAGGTTCGTGGCAACCACAGCCGCCGCTGTAGGCGCCGTGATGGGCGCGGCAGTTGGCGTGCCGGCCCTGGGTTACCTCGCTTCGCCGGCGCTCGAAGCTGGCGGCTCGGACGCCTGGGTGCCGCTGGGCAACCTCGAATCCTTCTCCACACAGCAGCCTACCCCCTTCAGCTTCACCCGCTCGAAAACAAGCGGCTGGCGCAAATCCACCAGGAGCTACACCGTCTACGTGATCCGAAACGCCGACGGTGTCAGAGTGTTGTCCAGCCGTTGCACGCATCTGAGCTGCCGCGTCACCTGGCATGAGGAACAAAACGCTTTCACCTGCCCATGCCACGACGCGCAATTCGGCCCGCAGGGCGAAGTGCTGTATGGCCCGCCGCCCAAGCCGCTTGAAGAGTACGAAACCAAAATCGAAGATGGCGCGCTCCTTATTCGGGTTGTGGAGGCATAGCGCATGGCATCCAAATTGATCGGCTGGCTCGATGAGCGCACCGGCATCGTCGGCGTGTACAAAACAGTCTTCGACCGCAAGATTCCCAGAGTCAACTGGTGGTTTACGCTGGGCAGCGCCAGCCTGTTCCTGTTCAGCATCCAGGTGGTCACAGGCATCCTGTTGACGGTTTACTACGTGCCCTCGCCTGAGCACGCCTACGACAGCGTGCAGTACATCATGACCGGCGTTCAATTCGGCTGGTTGATTCGCGGCGTTCATCACTGGGCGGCCAGCCTGATGGTACTGACCGTTTTTCTCCATATGTTGCGCGTCTTCTTCTACGGGGCATATAAGTACCCGCGCGAGATCACCTGGGTCACGGGCGTAGTGTTGCTGCTGGCGACGCTGGGCATGGGCTTCACCGGCTATCTGCTGCCATGGAACCAGAAAGCCTACTGGGCAACGACCGTGGGCACATCCATCGCCGGCACCGTGCCCGGCATTGGCGACTTCATCCTGCGCGCGCTGCGCGGGGGCGCTGATTTGAGCGCCATGACGTTGACCCGCTTCTTCGCCGCGCACGTGTGGATGCTGCCGCTCGTCATTCTCGCCGTCATCAGCGTTCATCTGTACCTCGTGATCCGCAACGGCATCTCAGCGGCGCCGAAGGATGACGAGTAAGTTTCAGACAGGGCAGGCGCCGCAGACAAACATCCCGCGCAAGAGGGATCCCGGAACCAGAGCCATGAACGAAGAACAAAAGCGCGATTACCAGGAAAAGTACCGGATCGCCAAACTGCGCGGCGAGAAGTTTTTCCCCGACACAATTTACAAGGATGTGCTCGTTTCGTTCGCCCTGTTCCTGTTGCTGATCGGCCTGGCCACATTTGTGGGCGTGGCGCCGGAACCAAAGGCCGACCCCAGCGACACCAGCTACATCCCACGGCCGGAGTGGTACTTCCTGTTTCTGTTTGAGCTGCTCAAGTTTTTCCCCGGCAGCCTGGAATGGGTCGGCACAGCCGTTCTGCCGGGATTGGCCGTGGCGCTGCTGTTCCTGTTGCCGTTCATCGACCGCAATCCCAGGCGACACTGGAAGAACCGCAAGTTCGCCGCCGGCCTGATGAGTGTCATCGTGATCGGCATGGTGGCGTTGACAATTCGGGCCGTTGTGACCACGCCGCCGCAGGCCGAAGCAACCGTGGCCGGCACGCTGGCCGAGCGCATTGTGGCCGGCCAGGACCTGTACGCTGTGCACTGCGTCGAATGCCACGGCGCCGAAGGCGAAGGCGGCAGGATCGAGGGGGTGCAGGGCCTGGAGGGCGTGACGCTCAAACCGATCAACAGCCAGGATGAAATGCACACGCGCTCCGATGAAACGCTGTATGCGATCATCGAAATAGGCCAGCAAACGCTGGGCATGCCGCCCTTTGGCAGGGCCTACGGCGGCGAACTGTCTCCCGGCGAAATCGAGTCTATCGTCGCTTTCATGCGCTACACCTGGGACGACCGGGCCGAAATGCCCAGGGCAGCCGAGCAAGCCTCGACCCTGCCTGTTCTCAAACCCGGCGAGACGCCCGATTACGCGACTCACATCGAGCCGATCGTGAAGCGGTACTGTGTTTCATGCCACCGGCCGGGCAAGGCAAACAACAACTACCTGATGCGCACTTACGACGAAGTGATGAACAGCGGCGATCACAAGCCCAACATCATTCCGGGGGACTTGCGATCGAACCTTGTTCGCATGGTGCGGTGGGAAAAAATCGAAGCCGGCGGGCCAATGCCGCCCAGCAGGCCGCTTAAGCCGGAATTGATCGAGATGATCGAACAGTGGGTGCTGGCCGGCGCCCCGGAGAAAGCCGGCGCGCCGGCCACAAAATAACGCCCCTAATAGCGCGACTTGGATTTGGGGCGTTTCGGCGTCGCCGGCGGCGGTTCATGCACCCACCGCCCGTCCACGTAGTGCATCTCCTGGCCGCAATCCGGGCAGCGCGGCGTGCCGTCCGCGTCGTAGACTACGTCATCGTAGTCATCTTCGCCTTCCTCATCCTCGTCCTCGTCCTCATTGAGGCCGAAGTCATCCCACGCCTCATCGAGCGCCTGAAGCTCCGCGCGCGACTGCCAATCGTACGGCAACACATCCTCGATGACGCCGTATTCGGGAATATTCACCGCGCGCTGATCCTTGTTGACGTAGAACGTGACGCCGAGTTCCTGTAGCGCGTCCAGCAATTCCCGGGCGTCTTCGTCATCAACCGCCGGGTCGCGCAGGGCAGCCACAATCAGAGGCACCGCGCGCGCGTCGTGCAACAGGGCCAGCGGCAGCGCATAGTGGCGTTTGCCCTCCGCCCATGTTGCGCGCTCAAACGCGCCGACCAGATACTGATAGACCTCCTCATTGCCACGGCCGGCCGCGCCGAGCACGCGCAATATTTCCAGGCGCGCATACTCGTCTTCCGAGTAGCGGATAAAATCAAAGCACTGTTGCAGCACCGGCGCGCCAATGCGCTGAAGCGCCACAATTGCGCGGTCCGGCAAATCCGCGATCAGGTCATCTCCCGTATAGCCAACGGCAATATCGATCAGAGCGCGAATGACGCCGGGCGTCCCATAGCGCAGGATGCCCATAACGTCCACTGCAAGCCCCAGCGTTTCCCCGGTTTCATCCGCCTCGTCATCCTCGTCCGCCTCATCGCCGGCATTCCAGATCTGGCCAGGCGAAGTGAGGATATCGGCGCTTGCGACAATCCGGGCAGCCAGATCAGCGGTCAGCGCGTATTGATCGCCCATGGCGCGGATTTCGTCGTCGCTGAGCGGCTCATTGCGCTCGGCAAGCTCCAGCCATATGTCGGCGATGCGCTCTGCCTCGGCGGCGCTCTGCGGCAGTTCACGCTCATCATCGCTTTTGGAAAAGCGATCGTCAGACAGAAGCGTGATGCGTTCGGCTGCGCGGGCGCGCTCCTCTGCCGCCGGCCCCAGTGGCCGCAGCGGCTCGTATGTTTCCGCCATCGTCAACAGAGAGAACGCCCAGTGCTGAAACTTCGAGTCGCCTTCACGAAACCAGCCCGGCCACGCCGGCGCGCCGCGCAGCATGGCAACCCCGGCCCGGCTCACCGCATCCAGCGCCGCCGCGCGATCAGTCTTCAGCGATCGCGCCTGACTCAGCAGGGCATTGGCATCGGCGGGATGATCGTAGTCGCCTCGGACATAGCGGGCGAAGACCTGTTCAAACAGGTCTGCCGCTTCGGGCAACGCGCGCGCAATGATGCGGGCGGAATCGCGATACAGGGCGCGCAACTTGCGCGAAAGCCCGGCGGGCGGCTTTTCAAAACGAACGCGGCGCGCCTGGCGGGCGATGTCCGCAATGGCCGCCAGGGCATCGCTTTCGTCAAGCTCAAGAGAGGCGCACAACATCGCGTTTGCGAGGGCGATTTGTAAAGGCGCAACGTAAGCCGGCGCTGAGACAGCCGGGGAAATTCCAGCTTCAATGTCGCGTTGCAGATGCTCTTGCCAGCCGGCGGCGCTCGCATAGCGCGTGAATCGCTCCATCCATTCCTGCCAGCTTCGACGGGGAGGCAAAGCTGTGATGGTAGTGGTGTTTGTCATGCTTCAGATTCTAAACGATGCCCCTGAGTCGCCAACTCGCCTACTCGCCAAGCAGTCGCCTGATGTCTTCAGCGACCAGTTCGGCGCCGGCGCGGAACGGGAACACCATGCGCCAGCGCAACGACGAATCGATCAGATAACTGTAAGCGGTGTGCGTGACCAGGTACGCAGCCTGAGTGCCCTGCGGCTTCTCTTTCTGAAAGTGAACGCCATAGCGCAGGCCGATCTGGCGCACGTCGTTCTCGGGGCCGGTCAGGCCGACGAATTCCGGGTCGAACGCGCTCACGTAACGCTTCATCACCTCAGGGGTGTCGCGCTCGCCATCCACGCTGACCATGACAAAGCGCACTTTATTCGCCGTCTCGCCGAGCGCCTTTTTGTACGCCTTGAAATCGGCCATGCTGATGGGGCAGACATCGGGGCAATGGGTATAGCCGAAGAAAACCATGATCGCCCTGCCGTCGGCGGTCAGATCGCTGAGGCGCGTGGGTCGGCCATTGTGGTCGGTGAGTGTAAAGTCAGGCATGGTTTGCGGCGGGTCCACGAGAATGCCGCGCGGCACAGGGGTGGGCGTGGGCGGGCCGATCAGGGCTTCGATTTGGGCGCAACCTGTCGCCGGCCAAACCATGACGGCCAGCGCCGCAAGGATTACAACTCGTTTCATTTCTCTCCTGCGCGCGGCGCGCGCGGCTGTGATCGAGGCCGGCGCGCCCCTCATCAGAGATGAGCCGGGCGCGCCGTTCTCCACGCTGCCTACTGCATCGGGGGTTCTTTCACCGGCACATCGAGCACAATCTCTTTGCCGGATTGGAACGTAAGCGTCAGTTTGATCGTCTGGCCGGGCGTCAGATCCTGCTTGAGCTTCATCAACATGATGTGGTAGCCGCCGGGCTTCAGTGTGACGCTGCCATTGGCCGGCACATCCAGCCCGCCCTGCACCGGCTGCATACCCATCATGCCGTTGCCCATGTCTTTCGTCTCGTGGATTTCCGTCACCCCGGCCACATCGGCGCTGGCGCTAATCAGCTTGTCCGCGCCGCCGGTGTTCTCGATGACCATGTACGCGGCGCTGACAGGCCCGTCCATCGCCATATCGCCCGACTTGTCGCCCGACTTGCTCCCGCCATGGCTGTGGCTGCCGCCCATGCTCTTCATCGCCGTTGGGCGCGCCCAGGCATCCACGACACGAATACCGGTTGTCGAATCAGAACCAGAAGGAGCGGGCGTTGCCACACGACAGCCCGCCAGAAGCAGCGCTGCGATCATCGCAACGCCCATCGCTCGCATTTGCACGTTCATTTCAAAGCCTCCTCAAGGCAATTCTCTTTTTTTGCTGAGCGTAACACGGCTTTAGCCCGCGCATTCGTCGCCGCCTGAAGCCCGCGTTACGCACGCTGCTGTAACACGAGCAAGAATAGCCGGGGCGGAGGCGGAGTCACAATCAGATCAGGGGATCGATCAACCACATATGGCGCATCAACCAGGCCCACCGGCGCAAGGCGCGAGACGCCGGTCGGCGCGACGAACGGAGCAAAGACCGAAGCGCGAATAGACATCCCCAGCGCGTCATAGCTGCAGCCGGGCAGAGAGGTGATGCGCGGCTGATCTGCCGGCAATGGCAGACGCAGCACGCCCGGAGAGAGATAGTGGCTGCCGGCCTGTCGCAGGTGTGTCTGAACGTGCGCGCGCCACTGCTCTGCGGTCACTGCGCCAATAACCACATGCTCATGGTTGGCCAGAAACACAACCGGCGGCGGCCCAAAGGCAAACAGCGCCGCATGAGCAAACAGGATGAAAGCGCCGCCGGCCCCGCGCCAGCGCGCGCCAGCCAGGCGCGCAAGCAGATGTCTCATCGCGCCGGCACTACTCCTGGCGCCTGCGCGAAGCCGGGCGCAGAGAACGCGGACCATTGGCGCGCCGTCTATCGACGCATGCGGGCAAGCGCGACAGCCACTGCGCCGGCGACGCAGGCGACTGTTCCGGCAGCCAGCAGCAACGGCATTGTCAGTTCGCTTTGCGCCGGCTCTCCGCACAGCGCCGACCACAACAGGGCCGGCGCGTCCTGCAAGGCTCTGAGATCGCGCGCGAAGGCAACTGCCATCACGAGCAACACGCAGCCAAAACTGAGCAGGCCAACGCCGGCAATCAGCCAGCCCAGGCTGCGCCCCGTTGTAGAGGGCGCAGCCGAAGACGATGGAATTTGGGCGGGCGTCATGGTCAGGAACTCCAGGCCGGCCTAGCGCAGGGGGGCGCCGCTGGGCGTGTAGGGAATCGCGTTGAAGCCGTTGGTGAAATCGAGCGCCTCTGCAATCACCGGCCCCCAGGCAATCGCGCACAGCACAACCACTATGGCAATCCACACACGCCAGCGCTCCAGGATTGCGGGCAGCGCAATGTCAACTTTTGTTTGAATGGGCGCGTCACCCTCGACCGGCCTGGCAGAGAAGAACAAGGTGCCAATGAGGTTGACGAACAGCAGCGCCACGCTGACAAACAGAATCATGCCGCCAATTGCGGCGCCGTTCAGCCACAGAGCGGCTTCGGGCGTCATGTAAGGCGAATTCGCCAGATCGGCCCGGCGCGGCGCGCCGTTCAGGCCGGCTTCGCCCATCGAAAAGCCAAAGATGACCATGCCAACCAGCCAGGTGAACGCCTGGCCCAGCGCAACTTTCCGGCTGAACAACGCGCGGCCGCGCAGCAACGGCAGCAGCCAGTACAGAATGCCGAAGAACGTCATTGTCACACCGCCGGCCAGCGTGGTGTGGAAGTGACCAACCACCCACGACGTGTTGTGCAGCGTGATGTTGATCTGCGCCGAAGCATTCATCAGGCCGGTGATGCCGCCGGCCAGGAACAGCAACATGCCCACCAGTTGCGCCGCCACCACAGGGTCACCCCAGCGCTGCCTGAAGATGAATCCCTGGAAGCCGCGCCCGCCATTATTGCGGCTGGCAATCTCCAGCGAAGCGCCGATGTTGAAGGCCGTCATGAAGCTGGGCACCGCCACGATGAACGTGAGGAAAGCGTGGACGAACTTGGCGACCTGGCTCACGCCGGGGTCTGCGTACAGGTGATGGACGCCGACCGGGATCGAGAACAGGAGCAACATGATAAAAGCCACGCGCGCCAGCGGATCACTGAACAAGCGCCCGCCGGCCTGTTTGGGGAGCATGGTGTACCAGGACACATAGGCCGGGATCAGCCAGAAGTAGACCAGCGGATGGCCGAAGAACCAGAACAGCACGCGCGCCAGTTGCGGGTCGGTCGTCTGGATCCAACCGAGCGAGGCGGGCAACAGCATGAACAACACTTCGATCGCCACGGCCAGCGAGGAGATGAACCACATCAGGTAGTTCACAATGATGGCAAACACGGCCAGCGGCGCGCGCTCGCCGGGATGCTCTTTGCGCCAGGCGTTGTACGTCCAGAACACCAGGAACGCCGCGATCCACGATCCAACGACCAGCAGCACGAGGCCGATGTAGAAGATGGCCGGCGCAATCATCGGCGGGTAGAACGTGTACAACACAGCCGAGCGTTGCACATCGTTCGCCAGGGTGAACACCATCAAGCTCAGGCCGATCACCATCAGCGCATAACCCAGCCAGGCAAATTGAATGCCTTTGATCTGGCGCTGCAGCGAGCGCTGCGTGACAAAGTAGCTAAAGCCCACAATGAAGAGCGTGGTGAAAAACAACGCCAGCATCACGCCGTGCACCGTGACGGCCTGATAGTAGTAGGAGAAAACCGGTATCTGGCCCAGAAACGTGTTCACAAACGCCGGGGCGCGATGGAAGGCCTGAAACGGCCCCATGAAAATGCCGACCGTGAGCGCAATCAACGCCGACGCAATGTGAACCCCCACCAGGTTGCGCTCGCTGCGCAGCATGTCAAGAGCCGGGAAATGAACCGCTGTGGGAGCGGGTCGAACTTGAGTTGCTTGCATAGATCTCCTCTTTCCAGACGCCTCAGTGTCACTCCACAATAACTTCACCGTACATGACAGCGTGTCCGGCGCCGCAGTAATGGTTGCACACGATCTGGTATACGCCTGGCCGGTCAAATTTGACGGTGGCCCGCGACACCTGTCCGGGGATCACTTCCATGTTGATGGTGTGGTATTGAATCTGAAAGCCGTGCAGGATGTCGCGGCTGGTCAGATAAAAAGTGATCTCGCTGCCGGCCGGCAAGCGTATTTTGGGCGGGCTGCCCGCCTCCGGGCCGGCGTCGAATTGCCACATCCTGGCCACGATGTGCGCCTCGTACCGGTTGCCGCCGATGTTGCGCACATTCGGCTCGGCAAATTCGCTGGCCTCCAGGTTCTGCGGGTCCACCCGGCCGGCCGGGCTGGGCAGCGAGACGCCAAACACCACCAGCGTTGCCACCAGCGCGGCAAAGAACGCGCCCAGCGTGGCGGCCACCGCGATCAGCCAATAGCGTTCGTATCGATCGATATGCATGTCTTTATCCTCCCGCCCGCTGAATGGTGACAAACCAGACATAGGCCCAGTAGAGGATGTAGCCTGCCAGCATGATCGCAAGAAAAACGAGGATGGCCTGGGGCTTGTATGACTCGGACGACTCAGTGGATGATTGAATTTCCTGCCGTTCTTCCATAGATGATGACCCTCACACACACACAAATCAACCGCCGCAGACGCCACATCACGACTGCGGCGAGTATGTTAGCCGGTTTATTACATCTGTCATGTGACATTTGGCGCCCTCTGGACAGGAGGATTCTCCATTGCTTCAAGCGTGAAGTGGGCAGAATGTGGATAATTAACCGATATGGCAAAACAGAAATGGCAACGCATTGATGGCCCTTCCTCGATTTTCTCGATTGCGCCGGCCGGCGCAGCCGGCTGGCTGATTGGCACCGAACAGGGCGTGTGGTCTGTTGGCGAGACGTGCGCCATCCTGTCCGAGTCGCTCCGTCCCGCCGCAATCACTGCCGTCGCGGCATCCCCCGGTTTTCCAGCTCAGCCCTATATCATTGTCGGCGCAGCCGACGGGCTGGCGCGTTCGACCGATCGCGGCGAAACGTGGTTCACTCCAACCATGCCGCAGCGTTCGCACGTGTCTCAGATCGCCCTGTCGCCGTGCTTCACCGAAGATGGCATTGGGTTCGCCGCCACGCTCGAAGACGGCGTGCTGGTCACGACCGACCACGGCCAGTCCTGGCACTCGTGGAACTTCGGGCTGCTCGACCTGGAGGTGCTGACGCTGGCCGTGTCGCAAAACTTCAGTCAGGACGAGACTATTGTTGCCGGCACGGGCACCGGCGTCTTCCGCAGCGCCAACGGCGGGCGCGCGTGGCGCGAACTGACGATCGGCGAGGATGCCGCTCCGCTGTCCGGCCTGTGCTTCAGCCACGGCACACTGGTGGCTGCCAGCGAGACCGCCGGCCTGTTCTACTCAAAGGACTTTGGCGACACCTGGCAGAAACGGTCAGCCTTCCGCTCCGGCCAGATCAGCGCGCTGGGCGTTTCCCCCGATGGATCGCTGCTGGCTGTCGCCACGCCGACGGTCGTGGCCGTGTCGAGCGACGCTGGCGCAACCTGGACGCGCAGCGAGGGCAAAACGCCGGCCGGCATCGTGTCGATCGCGCCTCTTCCCAGTGGCGCCATCCTTGCCGGCACGCAGGAAGATGGCCTGTGGAAGTACGAAGCCTGACTTAAGCATTGACCCTCCCGCAGGCTCATAGCTTGCGAGAGGTTCATTTTCCCGGATTGTCGCAAGGTCAACTCGCAGCGCGCCCCAACCTTACGAACCTTACCAACCTTACGAACCTTAAAAACCCCGCTCGCCCTATTCGCTGACTTTCAAGGGGGCGCCCTGCGCGCCGCTCATCTCGATCACCGGCGTGCCGTCCTGCTCGACCCACACCCCGCACGCGCCGCCGCCGGGGCTGTCGTCCAGATCGAGCGTCGTGCCATCCATGCGCACCACAGGATGGTAGAAATGCGCCACCTGCCGGGCGTCGCCGTCGATATAGTGCCCAATGAGCGCGCGGCGAAAGCGGTCGTCGGTCGTGTTGGGCAGGCTGCCATGCACGACCTGCCCGTTGAAGAACAGCACGTCGCCGGGGTCCATGATGATCGGCACGATTTCCGCGTCGTCCGGCACCGGCACGGTCACATCGGTAAAGCTTCTGGTTGTGTCGGCCTTTACCGTGCAGAGCAGCGGCCAGTTCTGGCTGCCAGCCACCACACGCAAACAGCCGTTCGCCTCATCGCAGCGATCCAGCGCCATCCACGCGGCCAGACAGGTGCCGGGCTGCGCGCGCAGATAATACTGATCCTGGTGCAGGTCCTGGCCGCGCGCCCGGGGCGGCTTGAAATAGACCATCGTCTGCACCATGTACGGCTCGCGCCCCAGCAGCGCCGTGATCACCTCGTTCAGACGCCGGTCGATGGCCCACTTCAGGCTCACCTCATCCCAGCGATGCATGTGAATCATGCGCGGATAGCGCTTCAGCGGATCGTTGCTGCTCAGATCGACGCCGCTGAAATCGCCGGGGTAGACGCCCTTCTCGCGCATGTTCATGTAGTGATCGCGGTAGAAGGCCGCCTCCTCCGGCGAAAATAACCTTTTGACAACCAGATATCCCCTCTCTTCGAAAAACCGTTTCTGCTCAGATGTAATGCCCATCACAACACTCCATAGACTCAACCCGCGAACCTGATCGATCCCATGATACTCAATCGAGGTGAAAGACTTCCTCGATGTCGTGCCACCATTCGCCCGGCTTTGCCTCCGACACAGGAATTTGCAGCGGTTTGCACACGCTCCACCACGCCTGCGTCACCTCATCCTCAGCCATCTTTGCCATGTCCGCCTCGTAATCGTCGCCCACATACTCGAAGTACGAGAACAGTGTGTTGCCGTAGAGGTAGATGGAGTAGTTGCGGATGTTGCACTCGGTGATCTTTGCCAGCACCTGCTTCCACGTGTGCGCGTGCAACTGCTTGTAGGCCAGAATCGCATCCGGCTTGAGCGTGATGACAGAGGCGTAGCGTTTCATGTGACGGCTCCTTTCAGACCCTGACACAAACCCGAATTTCGTGGGGCGATTGTAGCGCAGGGGGCGGCAGGCGCGCAAAGCAAAACGGAGGCGTCTGTCACAACGCCTCCGATTCTGAAGGATGCGCCTTCGATGAGGGTGTTACCAGGCGTAGGCTTCCGGCGCCGGCCCGCCGGGGCCGGGGAAGATCTCGTCCAGCTTCCTGAGCGTCTCGGCAGACAGCTTGATCTCCAGCGCGCGCGGGCTATCGGTCAGTTGCTCTATCGTGCGCGGGCCGATGATCGGGGCAGTGACGGCCGGCTGATGCAGCAGCCACGCCAGCGCCACGTCAGCCGGCTTCTCGCCCAGCTCCGCGCACAGCGACTCCCAGGCTTCCAGTTTGGCCCGGTTCTTGTCGATACTCTTCTGCATGTTCTCGTTGGCGCGGCGACCCTCTCTGGCTTTCTGTAGCACACCGCCCAACAAGCCGCCGCCGAGCGGGCTCCAGGGAATGAGTCCCAGACCATAGGACTGGCAGGCCGGGATCACCTCCAACTCGATCATGCGCGCGTTCAGGTTGTACAGGCTCTGCTCCGACACCAGACCCATGAAGTTGCGTTTGGCGGCCTGCTCGTTGGCCTGCGCGATGTGCCAGCCGCCAAAGTTGCTGCTGCCCACATACAACACCTTGCCCTCGCGCACCAATTGCTCCATCGCCTGCCAGACTTCCTCCCACGGGCACTCGCGATCGATGTGGTGCATTTGATACAGATCGATGTAATCAGTCTTGAGGCGCTTCAAGCTGCCTTCGCAGGCCTGCCGGATGTGCAGCGCGGACAGGCCACGACCGTTCGGCCACTCGGACATTTTGTTGTAGCACTTGGTGGCCAGCACCACTTTCTCGCGCCGGCCGCCGCCCTGGGCAAACCAGCGTCCGATAATCTGCTCGGTGACGCCCTCGCCCAGCTTCCAGCCATACACGTCGGCGGTGTCAAAAAAGTTGACGCCCATGTCGAGGGCTTTGTCCATGATGGCATAGCTGTCCGGCTCCGTGGTCAAAGGGCCAAAGTTCATCGTGCCGAGGCACAGACGGCTGACCTTCAGGCCGGTGCGTCCGAGACGCGCGTACTCCATGTGTGTTACCTCCAGTGGAAAATGATTGTTTGGGGAGCGTCCGGTGATGCGCCCGCGTAGTGTTGTGTTCCATTGTACGACACGGCGCGAGGCGCTTCGCTGCGGGCTGCGGGCAAAAGGCCGATCGATTGCGCGCAGTAACGCGCGCTACCACGCGCGCCCTCTGTGCGCGCAGCACTGCCACAGCAAAGAGGCGCGGCTTGTGTGCCGCGCCATTTGCGAGGGATCACAAGCGATTCGTGGAGAGGTCGCCTGAGCGGCGCAGAATCAGGGCGCCACAATCGCGCCGATGAACAACAATGCGCCGCTGTGATCATCGCGGATGGCGACCAGGAAAGGCCGCTCGACGATCATGGTGAAACGCTCCGGCTCTTCGCGCGCCGAGGTGACACCCATCTCCACCGAAGTGACGGCGGCAGCCTCGGCGCCTTCTTCATTCACCTCGATGAAAGTCTTGTGCATGACGTTGCTGATGAACACATTTTCGGGCCGCAAGTCCACCATCGGGCTGAAGTCGGCCCGCTGTGGATCGAACGCGACGCTCATGCCCAGCGCGCTCAACGCGTTGTTCAAGCCGGCTTCGTATTCCAGCGTGTAGCGCGGCATGGCCAGGAATCCTTCCGACGGGCCGAATTGCCCCATCCACGTCGCCCATTGCTCGGCCGTGAGCCGGGCCGTCAGCGCGTCGAGCGACGAGGATTCATCGGGCAGAAAGACCACCATGCTGAACCGGCTTTCCGCGTCGGGCGCGCCAAACGGCAGACTGACGGCCTGAAAGTCCTCGCCGCGCAGATAGTGAAACGTTCCCGAGCGCGACATCATGGGAACCTGCTTCCGGCTGCCGTCGAGCAGGATGAACGGCTGTTCCCGCGTCACCTGCGGATCGAACGCTTTGACCCACGCGCCTTTGAAATAGATCGCATTGATGAGGAACAGAATCGCGTCATCGGAAATTCGATCCAGGATGCGGGAGATCTTGCGATTGGTCTTTTCGTTCACCCAGGCATTGATGGCGTCCACAGTGGCAGGGTCGCTGAAGTCCAGGGCAGAGACCTCGGCTGCGTAGAACAAGCGGACGCGCGCCAGAAAATCCTGCCTGAAGGCGACATCCTGCCGGCCCCACAACGAGTTGGCGATCGACAAAGTCACTTTGGGATCGGCCGTCGCCAGCGTTTGCAGCAGCGCGGCATACGATTGATTGACCTCATCGAGGCTGAGGCCGTTCAGTTCGAGCGCGCGGGCCATGGCCTGTTGTGTTTCGCCGCCGGCCCCGTTGTGCGTCATCGCCAGGGCTATGGCGACGCTGGCCGGCGAGATGAACACATTGCCGGCTGCGTCTGCGTCGCGCAGATTGGCAAACAACTTCAGGCCAAAACGATTGTTCGCCGCGACCAGCGCCGGACTCATCTCGCCCCGCGCCACCGGCCTGGGCGCGCCCTCTGCCGGCGCGACAGCCGTCGGCGCGTCTGGCTGTATGTCGCCGCGCGGCGTAGAGACCGGAACTGAGGGCGGACGTTCGGCGCTGCCGCAGGCAGCCAGTCCTGCGCCGGCTGCCAGCAGCGCAATCAGAAATTCACGACGGTTTTTCATTTCGGACGCCTCCATACGTGTTTCTCTCGCAACGCCAATGACGCCGCGCGTCGCCGGCCGGTTCCACAAAAAAGCTCCCGAAACCCAACCGGCTTCGGGAGCCTGCACTCGCGTCGACGCGCGCTACGCAATACGCAACACGCGCTACGTCACAGCCTCGCAGCCATGAACGCCGCCAGATCGGCCGTGCGGCAGGAGTAACCCCACTCGTTGTCGTACCAGGTCACGACCTTGACGAAGTCGCTCTTGTCCTTGCCCAGCACCGAGGTGAACGGCAGATCGACCGACGAGCTGTGCGGGTCGCCCTTGTAGTCGATGCTGACCAAAGGCTCATCGACGGCGGCCAGGATGCCCTTCATCGGGCCGGCGGCGGCGTCGCGGAACGCCTGGCGCAATTCTTCGGTTGTTGTTGGCACTTCAACCTGGGCCGTGAAGTCGACTACCGACACGGTCGAGGTGGGCACGCGCAGCGCGTAGCCGTCGAATTTGCCCTTCAGGTCAGGGATAACGAGCGCGACAGCCCTGGCGGCGCCGGTCGTGGTGGGGATGATGCTCATCGCGGCGGCGCGCGCGCGGCGCAAATCACTGTGCGGCAGGTCCAGAATCTTCTGGTCGTTGGTGTAGGCGTGAATGGTGGTCATCAGGCCGCGCACGATCTTGTACTTGTCGTGCACGACTTTAGCTGCCGGCGCTAGACAGTTGGTCGTGCACGAGGCATTGGAGATGACATGGTGACTGGCCGGGTCGTACTTGTCCTCGTTCACGCCCATGACGATGGTGAGGTCTTCGCCTTCAGCCGGGGCCGAGATAATGACTTTCTTCGCGCCGCCTTTGGTGATATGGTTCTCGGCGCCGAGCACTGTCTTGCCCTTCTTGTTGACGCCGTCCTTCTTGATGGTGAACAGGCCGGTGCTCTCGATCACGATATCGACGCCAATATCGCCCCACGGCAGTTTGGAGGGGTCAGTCTCCTTGAACACCTTGATCGGCTTGCCATCAACGAGCAGCGTGTCCTCGCCCTGCGCCTCCACCGTGCCGTCGAAGCGCCCGTAGTTCGAGTCGTATCGCAGCAGGTGCGCCATGGTCTTGAGGTCGCCGATGTCATTGAAGGCAACCACTTCCAGCGTGTCGGGATGACGATCGCGAATCGCCTTGAGCACCTGCCGGCCAATGCGGCCAAAACCGTTGATGCCAACTTTAACTTTCGCCATTGTGTGTAACTCCTTAGTGTTGCGCGCGGCAACAGACAGACTATTTCCTGCGCGCCTGAGATCTCCTGTTCAGTGGTCGAGCAATTTCAGCACGGTCGCCGCCAGCTTGGCCGGATCATGCCGCCATGGGAACTCATCGTCCGCCACATCGGCCTGAACGACCCTTGCGCTGCTGTTGTGAAGCGCCGGCTCAGACTGGATTATATCCACCCCCTGCGGAAGCCGGAAATCCGGATCGACGTGGTTGTTGGCAATCACAATATCGATCAGGCCGCGCCCGATGTGTCGCTCGATGGCCGCCACATGGTCGCTGAGCGTGAACCCATCGGTCTCGCCGCGCTCGGTGGCGACGTTCCCCACATACACGCGCAGGCCCTTTGCCTGCTTCAGCGCCTGGGCAATGCCTGGCACCAGCAGATTGGGCATGACGCTGGTGAACAAGCTGCCCGGCCCCATGACAATCAAATCAGCCTCCAGAATCGCCCGCACGGCCTCTGGATAGGCCGGCGGATCGCCTGGCTCCAGCCAGACGCGCTCGATCGGGTAGCCGGCCTTGCCGATGGACGACTCACCGCGCACCGGCGACGGCGCCGGCGCATCGCCATTCACGGGCATCGCCATCTTCTCCGCGCTCAGGTCGCGCAACTCTGCGCACAGCGTCACATCTTTCAGCGTGCTCGGCACGATGCGCCCTTTGATGACCAGCACCCTGCTCGATTCCAACAACGCCCTCTCGAAGCTGCCCGTCAGTTCAGCCATCGCGGCAATGAACAGGTTGCCGAACGAGTGCCCGCTCAAGCCCTCGCCGCTGCCGAAGCGATACTGGAAGAGCTGCGCCACCAGCGAATCTTCGCTGGCCAGCGCGGCGATGCACATGCGAAAATCGCCCGGCGGCAACACGCCCAGCTCGCGCCGCAGCCGGCCCGAACTGCCGCCATCGTCGGCGACGGTGACAATGGCCGTGATATTGCTGGTGTGCTGTTTCAGGCCCCGCAGCAAGGCCGACAATCCGTGCCCGCCGCCAATCGCCACAACGCGCGGCCCGCGCGAGCCGATGCGCTGATCCCACAGCTTGTCGATCAGCGGCTGGCTGTCTGCGCCGCGCATCGTTTCCATGATCGAGCGGTTGAAGCGATAAAAGCCATATCCAAAGGCCACCAGTCCCGCGCCGCCCACAATCACAGCGCGCGCCCAACGCTCCAGGAATTGCAGCGTGAGGTAATAGAAGATCTCGGGCACCTCGGCCTGGCGATAGATTTGCACCTGCACGTAGCCAATGCCCAGACCGATGAAGGCCATGCCGACAATCATCAACAGCAACCAGCGCTTGACGCGCAGCCCTGGAAGGAACCAGCGCAGCACCTGTTGCCGAAACCACGTGTCTATTCCGCGTCTCATTGAAAGTCGTCAGTCGTCAGTGGTCAGTCGTCAGATGACAGAGGGGAACAGGTGTCTGAAATCTGACAATCCAAAATCTAAAATCCAGAATCCAAAATCGTCAGTAGCCGCTTGCCGCAAACAGCGTCCTGAGCAGAGTGGCGCGGTCTTTGTCGCTCATCGGCCTGGGCTGCGAATAATCCATGATGTACGCAGTGCGCAGATCGACGCCCAGGTAGCGGCCATCATAGAACACATGGCGATCAACAAAAGTCTGGTGCGTGCCAACGCCGGCCTGATCGCCAAAGAACAGATTGCCCGTGCCGTAGTGGATGAAGCCCTGCGCGCTCACGTCAAAGCCTTGCGCGTGATGGCCCTGGCTGCCATTGACCACCACCGCGCCGGCGTCGCGCAGCGCCTTGAAGTCGCGCTGCTGCTGGGGGGTTGCCCGGTAGGTGTAGAACTCCGCGTATTGCAGGGCAGCGATCACCAGATAGCCCTCCGCGCGCAATTCCTGGATGACCGGAATGATCAAATCGAGCGCACGCGGGTTCTGCGCGCCACAGCGCGCCGACCCAGGCCGGTCATCGGTGGCCCAGTTCGCGCCGAACCAGTTGCAGCCCACAAACGCGATCGGGTTGCCGTTCACGATCATCTTGACCGGCTTCAAGGCCTCGGCGGCAGTGCGCCCGCCGGCAAAATACGGCCAGCCCAGGTCTTCATAGATTTTCAGCGTGTTCGACAGATGAATCCAGCCCTTGTCCCACAAGTGGTTGCCAGACAGCTCGATGATGTCTGTGCCGACATACTCCAGCAGTTCGATGTACTTCGGGTTGGAGCACATGCTGACGCCGTCGTTGAAGGACGGCTTCGGGCATTTGTCCCAGAAGGACACCTCGTTGCTGATGTGCGTCACGTCGGCGGTTGTCAACCAGTCGCGGATGGCCTCGCCGGGATAGGTAATGCCCTTGCGCTCCATCATCACGGCGGTGCCGCGCACCAGCGCCGTCACGCCGGTCATGGCGACCACGGCCATGCGGTTGAGGTCGCGGTTGATCGCCGGCCCATCCCCCGCCTTGAGCGGATAACGCCCCACATCGGCAGCCTTGTCGAACAGGTTGATGCCATCCACCCACAACAGCTTCCAGCGCGCCTCGAGCTGATCGAACGGCAGAATCGCCAGCGCGCCGGGCCGGGCCGCCCACGCCACCGCCACCAGGTCGCGCGCGTCGGCCTGCGCGATATTCGGGTTGCCGGGCTGTCCCAGCACCCCCTTCATCGCCTCATAGGTATCGGGCGCAACGACCAGCGCCAGGTCGCTGCCGCGCCAGTAATCATTCAGCGCGTTCACATCGCCCTGCCAGAACGCTCTGAGCGCGGTGAAACTGATGGTGTCGGTCACGGTGGGAAACGGCGCTGCCAGCGCATACACAATCGAACCGCCCTGCCCTTTCGGCGCAATGGCGGCGCGGGCTGCGTCCGCAGATGCGCCGGCCAGGCCGGGCGACACGAGGGTTGATGCAAGCGCGACAGCGCCAACCAGCGCAGCCACGAAACGCGCCACGGTCCGGGTCGGGGCAGATGTCATCCGAGTATTCATGCTCATGGTTAAAAAGGATTATAGCGATTCAACACCAACAACGGACAGACCGTGCCCTTGTCACCCTTTCACCTTGTCACCCCGTCCCCCGCCGCTCCGTATAATCCCTGCCAGGAGAACCACATGGACACCCAACGTTTCGACACCTATCTGCTTGAGAACCGCGAGCGCATGCTGGAAGAGTACAAGGACTTCCTGCGCCAGCCCAGTGTGGCCGCCACCGGCCAGGGCATCACCGAAATGGCCGCGCTGGTCGCCCGCCGGCTCGCCCTGCTGGGCGCCTCTGTGAAGGTTGTGCCGACCGAGGGCGACGCCGCGCCGGTCGTGTGGGCCGAGCTGGGCGAGGGCGATAAGACGCTGCTGATCTACAACCACTATGACGTGCAGCCGCCCGAACCGCTGGAGCTGTGGGAGTCGCCGCCATTCGAGCCGGCCATCCGTGACGGCAAGCTCTACGCGCGCGGCGCGTCGGACGACAAGGGCGAACTCATCACCCGCATCCACGCCGTCGAAGCCTGGCTGAAGACGCAGGGCAAGCTGCCCTTCAGGATCAAGTGGCTGGTCGAGGGCGAAGAGGAGATCGGCAGCATCCATCTGCATCGCTGGGTCGAGCAGCACAAAGACTGGCTGACCGGCGACGGCGGCGGTCGCATCGACGGCTGCCTGTGGGAGTTTGGCAGCACCGACGAGCAGGGGCGCTTCACCCTGCACATGGGCGTCAAAGGCATCTGCTATGTGCAACTGCGCGTCAAGTCAGTCGATCACGACCTGCATTCATCCTACGCGCCGCTGGCCCCCAATGCCGCGTGGCGGCTGGTGTGGGCGCTCAACACGATCAAGGATCAGGACGAAAATATCCTGATCGATGGCTACGCCGACCACGTGCGCGAGCCAAGCGCCGCCCAGATGGACATGCTGCGCAAGATGCCATTCGCGGAAGAGGAGATCAAGCGCATCTGGAACATCGACGCATTCCTGAAAGGCCGGACAGGCGTCGAGGCGCTCAAAGCCTACTTGTTCACGCCCACGGCGACGATTTGCGGCATCACCACCGGCTGGCAGGGCAGCGGCACCAAGACTGTGTTGCCGGCCGAGGCCAGCGCCAAGGTCGATTTCCGCCTGGTGCCGGACCTGACGCCCGAGATCGTGGTGGACCTGTTGCGCAAACACCTCGACAGGCGCGGCTTTCAGGACGTGGAAATCGTGGGCTACGACGGCTATCGCGCCGAGTTCTGCGACGTGGAAGCGCCCATCGTGCAGGCCGCCGCGCGCGCCGCGAAAACAGTCTACGGCCACGAGCCGGTGATGATCCCGACCGCCGCCGGCAGCGGGCCAATGTGGTCGCTATCGTCGTTCATCGGCGGCGTGCCGGTGGTGTGCGCCGGCATTGCCCATGCCGACAACCGCGTGCACTCGCCCAACGAGCACATCATTCTGCAAAACTACTACGACGGGATGCGCTACATCGGCCGGCTGTTCGATGAGTTTGCGCGCTGCTGAGCACTCAGCACTCATCGCTCACTTGAACTGCGCCCGGCGCACGTGCTCATCTGGCCGGTAATGGATGCGCGCAATGTCCTGGTCGCTCAGGAAGTTCGGCCCGCCCAGCGCATACGTGCCGGCCAGTATCTTGGCGTGTTTGACCGCCATCGCCATCACGTTCTCCACCTGCCTGGCCGTCTGCCCCAGCGCAAACACGCCGTGGTTTTGCAGGTAGATCGTGCGCGGCATTTCACCATGCCGCTCGGCCACTTCCTTCACCCGCGCCACCACCGCTCGCGCCAGCGGCACGCCGGGATCTGTGTACGGCACAAAGACCGACTCGATGCCGCACACCACGATCTCGTCCGGCATGATGTGCTTCACAATGTCCCGCGCGTTCTTCGAGCACAGAATCATGTTCGGGTACACGCAATGCGCGTGGCCGATGAATTTGGCGTCGGTGATCTGGTACAGCGCGCCGTGCAGCACCGTCTCGACGGAGGGCCGCGCGGACACAGCGGGATCGACGCGCGCCTCATTGAGAACGCGCGTCACGTCCTCATCGCTGGGAGCGCCATCGAGCAGCGTCCCAACCTTGCGCCAGTCGATCTCGACCAGTTGATCGGGCCGGATCGACTTCAGATTCGAGCCGCTCGCTTTCACAAAAAACGTGTGCTCGTCAATTCTGGCGCTGGTGTTGCCTTCGCCGATGATGGCATACTCTTTCGACTCTTCACCCAGATGATGGGACAACTCGACAAGTTCATTGAGAATTTCCTGTTTGGTCATCAATTACTCCTATTGCAGTCAAGCTTACACGGGGATCAGTCGCTTCGCAAGGCAATCGCATCCCCTCACCCCGTCACCTCATCACCCCCTCACCTCCCCGCCAACGCCATGAGCCATGTCACGACGCCCAGCGCCAGGCCGATCAGCGCGCCATACGGCAGCGTGACGCGCAATACCTCGCCATCGCGCCCGGCCAGCCCCACCGTGCTGCATCCCACGATGAGCTTGGCCGGCGCGATCATGCTGCCCAGCGAGCCGCCGGCTGTCTGCGCGGCCAGCAACACCGCCGGCGCGATGCTCAACAGCTCGGCGATGCTTTTCTGCATCGGCCCAAACAACACGTTCGAGTTGGTGTTGCTGCCGGTGGCAAATGCGCCCAGAATGCCGGCCAGCGGCGAGGCCAGCGGAAACGCCTCGCCCATGGCCGCGCTCAGCCCCTGCGCCAGCAGCAACGTCATGCCGCAATGCTCCATCAGCGCCGACAAACCGACCATGCTGAGGATACCCACGCTGGCCGGCGCAGCCGCGCGCCACGTCGCGCGCAGCGCCTCGCCCCAGCCCGCCACGCTGCCCAGTCCGATCCGACGATAGAACAACGCGCTCAGCAACGCCACCAGCAGAATGGACGCGCCGGGGTGCGTGAAAATGCGAAAGGCTTGCCCAAAGCCGGCCGGCGTCACAAACCCATCCAGCGTGCCGACTTCCGGGAACGCGACGCGCCACACCACAAGGTCCAGCGCCGCTTTCACCGGCGGCACGCCGATCAACACCGTCATCAGCAGCGCCAGGCCGCCATACACCGCCAGCGTCGGCCACAATGCAGCCTGCCGGGAGTCTGCGGCGCTGAGTTGCGCGCCGGCGTCAGGTTCGCCAGTGCGCGCTCGTCCCAGCGCCACGCCGGCTGCAATGCCGGCCAGCCCCGCGCCGAGCGCCGCCAGGGGCGTGAGACCGATCATCGCCAGCAGCGCCTGCACACCCGCCATCACACCCCCCACGATCACCACAGCCGGCCACGACACGGGCTGCCGCAGAATACGCGCAGTCGCCAGCCCGCACAGCAGACAGGCCACGCCCAGCATCAGCGCGGCCACCGGCGCCAGCACCGCCGGCTCGATACCGGTGACGGCCACCAGCGACTGCAAAATCACGCCCATGTCGCCAAACGTGACCGCCCAGGCGTGGCCGACCGCGACAGCGGCAACTGCTGTGACCGGCGCTACCCCCAGGCCGACGAGCATGGGCGCAACAACGGCGATGGGAATGCCGAAGCCGGCCAATCCCTCCAGCGCGCCGCTGAACGCCCACGCCACCACCAACAGCAAAACCGCGCGTTTGCGAATGGCGCGCTGCAGCGCCCCGGCCAGCGCGTCGATGCCCCCGGCCTGCCGCACGATGTTGTAGAGCAACAACGCCGGCCACAGCACCACCAGCACATACAGCGCCAGCAGCGCGCCTTTGGCCTGCGACACCCACAGCACATCGGGCGTCAGGCCAAACGCGAGCGCGGCGACAAGGATGCCGGCCAGCCAGCCGGCGGGGCCGGCGCGCTGCCCGCCCCAGCGCGCCAATAACATCAGCGCGAGAACGATCAGAATCGGGGACGCCGCAAGCAGATAGCGCATGAAGGCAATTGTGGCCAGGATGGAGGCGCTTTCAACCAGACGCGGGCCGGCTCACAGATTGCCCAGCGTCATGAGCGCCAGCGTGCCGCCATCCACAATCCACGTCTGCCCGATCACAAAATCGGCGTCGTCCGAGGCCAGATACACACACGCTTTCGCCACATCAATCGGCTGGCCGACCCGTCCGCGTGGAATCTGGCGCGCGCCGTCGCGCGTGTCGTAACCCTCGTACTTGGTGTAGTGGCTGGGCACCTCGATCCAGCCCGGCGCAACAGCGTTGACGCGGATGTTGCGCGGCGCCAGTTCGATGCCGATCTCGCGCGTCCAGGCGATGATGGCCCCCTTGGTGCCGGCGTACACGGCGTGCCCCTTCATGCCGGCAAAACCATGCACCGAGGTCATGTTGACAATGGCCCCGCCGCCGCGTTGCAACAGATAGTGAACCGCCCGTTGCGCGCAGAAGAACTGGCCGCGAATGTTGACGTGATAGAGCTGATCGAACTGCTCCGGTGTGACTTCGAGAAACGTCCACACTTCGGTGATGCCGGCGTTGTTCACCAGGATGTCCAGCCCGCCCAGGAAAGCCGCTGCTTCATCCACCAGTCGAACACACTCGCTGACCTGTCCCAGATCGGCCTTGAGCGCGACAGCTCTGCCGCCGGCGGCGACGATCTCGTTCACGGCGCTCTCGGCGCCGGCTCTGCTGTTGGCGTAATGCAGCGCAACCGCTGCACCCTGCCGCGCGAACTCCAGCGCCACTTCGCGCCCGATGCCGGCGCCCGAGCCGGTCACCAGCGCCAACTTGCCCTCCAGCTTTCGTGACGATGTCATGGATCATGCTCCTGTTCAGGCTGGCCGCCAGCGCGCCAACGCAACGCCTCAAACTCGCCCGTCAATGACTCAATGACTCAATCGTCAATCGCTCAATCGTCAATCGTCAATCATTCGACCGTCACGCCATCCGCACCGGCTGCCCGCGCTCGGCAGATTCGAGCAGCGCAACCAGAGCGGCAACGTTCGCCCGGCTATCGGCCAGGCTGATGCGCGGCGGCTTGCCCAGCAACACCGCGTCGGCCATATCCTCGACTTCGCCCAGGTACAACTCCGGCCCCTGAATCGCCACGCGCTCGCTGTCGTCGCCGCGCGAGATGATGATGTGCTCTTCCGTGCCTGGCTTGAAGGGATGCAACACGCTGATGGCCCCCTCGCTGCCCACAATCTCGACATGCGTGCGGAAGGTGGCGCGGAAGCTGCAATCGATCTGCGCGTAGATGTTATCGGGAAAACGCAGCGTGCCGGTGAACGTCTCGTCCACGCCGGTCGGGCCGACCACCTTGCGGCCAAAGACTTCGACCGGCTCCCGGCCGATGATGTAACGCGCATAGCTGACCGGATAGCAGCCCACATCCCACAGACTGCCGCCGCCCAGCAGCGGATTGAGACGCACATCGCCCTCGCGGGTGAGGTTGAAGCTGAACGATCCGCGCACCAGGCGCACCTGGCCGATAACGCCGGCATCGACCAGTTCCTTCACCTTCAACGTCTGCGGATGGTGCCGGTACATGAACGCCTCGCTCACGACCACGCCGGCTCGCTCGGCCACCGCGCGTATGGCGTCCACCTCGCCCACGCTGATCGCCAGGGGCTTCTCGCACAGCACATGCTTGCCGGCTTTGGCCGCTTCAATCGTCCAGTGCTCATGCATGTTGTTCGGCAACGGCACATACACCACGTCGATGTCGGGCGCAGCCAGCATGGCCTCATACGATCCGTATGCGACGGGGATATTCCATTCTCTGGCATACGCCTCAGCCTTCTCCTGCGTCCGGCTTGCCACTGCCACCAGCTCGTTGCGCGGCGACATGCGCAACGGCGGAATCAACGACCGGTTGATACGGGCCGTGCTCAACAAGCCCCAGCGAAGTTTGCGATCCGACATGGTTTCCTCCAAAAAGAACTCGCGCGATTCAGCAGGTCATTCTATCGCGGAGACGCGCCGGCTTATAATGGGCGCGCGATGGCTTTCACGATCAATGACCTGCAGGATTTGACGCGGCTGCTCCACGAACGGCCGGAGTGGCTGGGCGAGGTGCGGCGCGTCGTGCTGACCGAAGAACTGCTGTCATTGCCGGAAATCGTGCGCGGACTGGCCGAGGCCCAGCGCCGCACCGAGGAGCGCATTGACCAGCTTGCCGAGGCCCAGCGCCGCACCGAGGAGCGCCTGAACGAACTTGTCCGCACTGTGGAACGGCTGGTTGTTTCCGTGCACACCCTGCAAAATCAGATGAGCGAGGTGCGGGGCAAGGTGCTGGAGATGGACTATCGAGACAAGGCTGCTTCCTACTTCGGCAGTTGGACGCGCAAGCCGCGCGCCGTTTCGATAAACGAGCTGTGGGATGTTCTGGAAGAGCGCCTGAGCCAGGACGAAATGGACCGCCTGACCCGGCTTGACCTGCTGATCGCCGGGCAGATGCACCCGAAATGGGGAAGCGGAGACATCTGGCTGGCTGTTGAAGTGTCCGGCGTGATTGACAAGCACGACATCGAGCGCGCGGTTGAGCGCGCCGGCCTGCTGCGCAAGGCCGGCTTCCGCGCCGTGCCGGTCGTGGCCGGCCACAGCATGGCAGATGAGGCGCTGGCTTATGAGATCGCGGCGCAGGGTGTTGCGGCGCTGTTGAACGGCAGCAGAATCGGCTGGGAACGGGCGCTGGCAGACACGCTGCAGAACACTCAGTCCTGAGCCGCGCGGGGCGGGATGCGACTCATCGCATACTCGGCCAGCGCCGTGATCGTCAGGCTGGGGTTGATGCCAGGGTTGGCCGGCACAATCGATCCATCCACCACATACAGTCCAGGATAGCCGTGCGCCTGGCAGTTCACATCCACCACACCTTCATCGGCGTTGCGGCCCATCGGGCAGCCGCCCAGAATGTGCGCGGTGATCGGCAGATCGAGCAGCGCCTCGGCCACAGAGTCGGCAGGGATGCCATTAATCTCCTGCGCAAAGGCGCGTGTGATGCGATGGCCCATCTCGATACGCGCCGGCACGCCGGCGCCGTCCGGCGCGCAGACCAGATCGCGCCGGCCCAGCGTGAACGGATTGCGCCCCGATCGAATCCTCATGCGGCTGTCTTCCGTCTGCATCACCAGCAGGATGGTCGTGCGATTGGCCCAGCCGGGGCGCAAGTACGCCTGATAGAACTGGCCGGGATGGCGCAACCAGTAAGCGGCGGCTTTCAACCAGCGCGCGGGCAGCCGGCCATTTGTGTCGATAAGGGGCGCGGCCAGCAGACGCATGAGCGATGAGCCGGCCGGAAAGCGCACCGGCTCCACGCGCGTCACGTCATCAGCCTGCAGGACAGAGGTGATTGCCACGCCGGCGGCGAAGTCGGTGTCGCTGCCCCGCGCAACCGCGCCCATCAGGGCCTCACTATTGGTGCGCACGTTGTCGCCCAGACGCGGCGAGAGATGGGGCAGCGCGCGCGTGACATCGCGGCAGCGCAGCAACAGGCGCAGCGTGCCCAGCACGCCGGCCGACACCACCACGTTGCGGGCACGAATGCGCCGGCTCGAACCCACCCAGCGGGTGGAGGAGCGATACACCACCTCATAGCGCGCGCCGTCAGGCTGGCCGGCCGGCAGCGGGCGAATATCCGTTGCCTCGGCTTCCGGCGCAATCTGCGCGCCAAGCCGCTCGGCCAGATACAGGTAATTCTTGACCAGCGTGTTCTTGGCGTTGTAGCGACAGCCCACCATACAGCCGCCGCACTCACGACAGCCGCGCCGGGCCGGGCCTTCGCCGCCGAAGTAAGGATCAGGGGTATCGCGGTTGGGATCGCCGAAGAACACGCCCACCTCTGTCGGGGCAATCACATCGTCCCGGCCCAGACTGCGCGCCACGCGCTGCATGACCCGATCGGCCGGCGTCCAGCCCGGATAGGTCGCCACACCCAACATGCGCCGGGCCGTCTCGTAATGCGGCTTGAGCAACGCGCGCCAGTCGGCCAGATCGCGCCAGCCGGGCGCGTCGAACAAGCGATCGTCCGGCGTCATCAGCACGTTGGCATAGCCCAGACTGCCGCCTCCGACCCCGCTGCCATGCAGGATCATCACGCCGTTCAACAGGCTGATCTGCAAAATGCCAAAGCAGCGCGCCGCCGGCAGCCAGAGATATTTGCGCACCTGCCAGTTGCTGCGTGCGAAATCGTCATCGCTGAAACGTTTGCCGCGCTCCAAAACCAGCGCCCGATAGCCCTTTTCGGCCAGGCGCAACGCCGAGACACTGCCGCCAAACCCTGACCCAATCACTACAAAATCCCATGTTTCATTCAAGCCACTGTCGCTCATGGCCGATGATTGTAGCGGCTTGCTTTAGCGCCGTCGGACAGGATAATGTGCGACAGCCATGCCGCGTCTGCGCATCCGCTTCTACGCTGAGTTGAACGACTTCCTGACGCCAAAGCGGCGTCAGGCGACGTTTGAGTTGCCCTTCGCCGCCGGCGCCAGCATCAGGGATGTGATCGAGTCGTGCAACGCGCCGCACACCGAAGTCGATCTGGTCCTGGTCAATGGCCGGTCGGTCGATTTCGCGTATCAGCCCCAGGATGGAGATCAGGTGAGCGTGTATCCGGTGTTCGAGTCGTTTGACATCACGCCGGCGTTGCATCTGCGCCCTGCGCCGCTGCGCGAGACGAAGTTCGCGCTGGACGCGCACCTGGGCAAACTGGCCGGCCTGCTGCGGCTGCTCGGCTTCGACACGCTCTATCGCAAGGACTGGGACGACGCTGAATTAGCGCGCATCTCGCGCGAAGAGCGGCGCATCCTGCTCACGCGCGATCGCGGCATTTTGAAACGCAGCCAGGTCACACATGGCTACTACGTGCGCGAAGATCAACCGCGCCGGCAGGCTGTCGAAATCGCGCGGCGGTTCGATTTGCGCCGGCAGATCAAGCCCTACACGCGCTGTATGCGTTGCAACGGACTGCTGCGCGCCGTGGACAAGGCCGACGTGTTCGACCGGCTGGAGCCGCTCACCAAACTACACTACAACGAGTTCCATCAGTGCGACTCGTGCGGGCAGGTGTACTGGCAGGGATCGCACTTCGAGCCGCTGCGCCGGTTCGTGGAGCGCATCGCAAACAGCGCAGACACATTCACCGACAACCCTCAATCTCACGCTCCAACATCTTGAAACAGCAAACCCATGACACACACTCACCCCATCACCGTTGCTTTGTCCGGCCTGGGCGGATACGGACACGAATATCTCAATGAACTGCTCGACCCGCGCTACACAAGCCGGGTGACACTGGCCGGCGGCATCGACCCGCAGCCCGAGCATTGCGCGCGGCTGGCCGAGTTGCGCGCGCGCGGCGCGCCGATCTACCCCACGCTCGAAGACTTCTATCGTGAGCGCAGCGCCGACCTGTTGATTGTGTCTGCGCCGATTCACGAACACGCGCCACAGACCTGCCTTGGCCTGCGACACGGCAGCCATGTGTTGTGCGAGAAGCCGCTGGCCGCCACAGTTCAGGAAGCCGATGCGATGATTGCGACACGCGACGCCGCCGGTCGCGCCGTCGCCATCGGCTACCAGTGGAGCTTCGATCCGGCCATCCTCAGCCTGAAGCGCGACATCATGGCCGGTCGTTTTGGCCGGCCTGCGCGCCTGAGCGCGCTGGCGCTGTGGCCGCGCGACCACGCTTATTACACGCGCAACGACTGGGCCGGCAAACAAAAAGCGCCCAACGGCGTGTGGGTGCTCGACAGCCCGGTGAACAACGCCGTCGCCCATTACCTGCACAACATGCTCTTCCTGCTGGGCGCGCAAATCGACCGCAGCGCAACGCCCATCAGCGTTCAGGCCGAGTTGTACCGCGCCAACGCCATCGAGAACTACGACACCGCCGCGCTGCGCGTGATCACCGCAGAAAGCGCAGAAATCCTGTTCTATGCCTCACACGCGGTAAGTGAACGGGTCGGGCCGATTCTGCGCGCCGAATTTGAGCGCGGGAAGATTCGCATGGACGATCTGGGCGACCGGATCACTGCGCAAACAGCGGATGGCGCGTTGATCGACTACGGCGCGCCCGACAACGGCGTGCGCGCCAAGCTGGAAGCCATGTTGAACGTCGTCGAGCAGGGCGCGTCGGTGCCCTGCGGGATCGAGGCGGCGCGCGCGCACACCGTGTGCATGAACGGCGCGCAGGAGTCTGCGCAGATCGCGCAGTTTCCCGCCGCGCAACTGCGCGAGATCAGCAGCGGGGACAGCCGGCTGACCTGCGTCGCGGGACTTGGCGCGGCGCTACAGGCGTGCGCGCAAGCCGGCAAGTTGCCTGCCGAGTTGGGTTTCGACTGGGCGCGGCCAGGCCGGATAATCGACCTGCGCGGCTACAGCATGTTCCCCACACGCCGGGACAAGTGAGCTTTGGGCAGATTCAGCCTCTATGCGCGGGTTAGCCTCGTCAGCGTGTTAAGACATCGCAATATGCCGTTCGCAGTTTCTGCGCGCCGCTCTCATGCTTTTCTAACATTCGCAGATTATCAGTTTGCCTTGTTTTGACGCTTTCAGGCAGCCTCAGCATTGCGTGCCAGGAGGAGGCGACATGATCCATGTCAAGGATGTCACAAAGGCATATGGGGATGTCCAGGCGTTGCGCGGCGTGAGTTTTGATGTGGCAGCCGGCGAGATCGTCGGCCTGCTCGGACCTAACGGCGCCGGCAAAACCACCCTGATCAAAATCCTCACCGGCTATCTGCAACCGGATGACGGGGAAGCCAGCATTGACGGGCTGGACGTATTGACGCAAACACGCGAGGCGCAGACACGCATCGGCTATCTGCCGGAGAACGCCCCGCTCTACCCCGAACTCAGCGTGCAGAGCTATCTGCGCATGATGGCCGATCTGAGAGACATCCCGCCCGACCAGCAGCCGGCGCGCATCTCGGCGGCTGTGCGCGCTACAGCCCTGAGCGATTATTTGACGCGACCGATCGGCGCCCTGAGTAAAGGTCTGCGCCAGCGCGTCGGGCTGGCGCAGGCCATTCTGCACGAGCCGCGCCTGCTCATTCTGGACGAGCCGACGGTTGGACTTGACCCAACGCAAATCGTCGAGATCCGTCATCTGATTCGCCGGCTGTCTCAGCGCAGCACGATTCTGTTCTCCAGCCACATCCTGTCGGAGGTGGAGGCCGTGTGCGATCGCGTCATCATCCTGATGAACGGGCAGATTCGAGCCGACGCGCGCCTGTCGGAGCTGGGAACGACGCACAACGCCATTGTTGTGCTGCAACGGCCAATAAGTGGCGTAGCTGAGGCGCTGCGCGGGCTGAAGGGTGTGCGCCGAGTGGAACTGCTGGACGAGAACAAGCACGGCATGACATACCGCGTGTATGGCGCGGACAACGCCGACCTGTGCCCGCGCCTGTTCGAGGCAGCCCGCGATCTGAACTGGCCGTTGCGCGAGCTGCGGCCAGACGCGCGCACGCTTGAAAGCGTGTTCAACGAGCTGGCCACGCAGAGCGCATAAACGCGCGCGCCTCTTGAACACAACGGAGCAACCTGACCATGAAGACCATTCTGGCCATCACACGCAAGGAACTCAACGCTTATTTCGGCTCGCCGATGGCGCTGATTTTCATCGGCGTTTTTCTGGCCGCCAGCCTGTTCGCTTTCTTCTGGGTAGACGCTTTCTTCGCGCGCGGCATCGCCGACCTGCGCCCGCTGTTCCGCTGGATGCCGGTGTTACTGATCTTCCTGGTGGCAACGTTGACCATGCGCCAGTGGAGCGAAGAGCAACGTTCAGGCACGCTTGAACTACTGCTCACCCTGCCGGCGCAAATCAGCCGGCTGGTGCTGGGCAAGTTCCTGGCCGTGCTCGCGCTGATCGCCGTGGCGCTGGCGCTCACGCTGCCGCTGGCGATCAGCGTCTCCATGCTGGGCAACCTGGACTGGGGGCCGGTGATCGGCGGCTACCTGGCTGCTATATTGCTGGCGGCAGCCTACACCGCCATCGGGCTGTTCTCTTCGTCGCGCACCGACAACCAGGTAGTGGCCTTGATTGTGACAGCGCTGATCGGCGGCGCGCTATATCTCGCAGGCTCCGGCGGCGTGACCGACTTCGCAGGCGGCAGTATCGCCGAGATTCTGCGCGGCATCGGCACGGGCAGCCGCTTCGAGAGCATCGAGCGCGGCGTGATTGATCTGCGTGATCTGATCTACTACGCGGCATTGACGGCGCTGTTCCTCGCGCTGACTACGCTATCGCTGGATCGCAAACGCTGGAGCGCCGGCCCGCGCACAGCCGGCTACCGACGCGAGATGAGCGTGACCGGCGCCCTGCTCGCAGCCAACCTCATTGCAGTCAACATCTGGATCGCGCCCCTGCAAACGCTGCGGCTCGATCTGACCGAGCAGCGCGAGTTCAGCCTGTCGCAGACCACGCGCGACCTGCTCAGCACATTGCAGGAGCCGCTGCTGATTCGCGCCTACCTCAGCGAGAAAACGCACCCTCTGCTTGCGCCGCTCATTCCGCGCATCCGCGATCTGCTGACTGAATATCGCATCGCCGGCAACGGACAAGTCACTGCGGAAGTGGTTGACCCGGCGCGCGACCCGGAGATGGAAGCTGAAGCCGGGCGCGTGTACGGCATTCGACCTACGCCCCTGCAAGTGTCCGGGCGCTACGAGGCGTCGGTGATCAACGCTTACTTCGATATTCTGGTGCGCTATGGGGATCAGAACACCGTGCTGAGCTTCCGCGACCTGATCGAGATCGAGAGTCGGCGCGACGGCAGCGTGGATGTGCGTCTGCGCAATCTGGAGTATGACCTGACCCGCGCAGTCAAGAAAGTCGCTTTTGGCTTCCAGAGCATCGATGCGGTGTTCGCTGCCTTGAGCGAGCCGGCGCGCCTGATGCTGATCGTCACCCCAAACACACTGCCGGCTGTGTACGCCGAAGCGCCGGCTGTGGTTGAAAAGGTCGCCGGCGATCTGCAGGCCCGCTCCGGCGGCAAGTTCACTTTCCAGACAATCGACCCGGACGCGCCGAACAGCCCGCTGAATCGCGCAGCGTTACAAGCGCAATACCAGATTCCAGCCACGCCGGTGTCTTTCTTCTCAACCGAATCGTTCTATCTGAACCTGCTGCTGACGGTGGACGGGCAGACGCAAGCCCTATTCCCTGCCGGCGACTTCAACGAGAACAGCGTGCGCACGGCCATTGAATCGGCGCTCAAGCGATCAGCCGGCGGTTTCCTGAAGACAGTCGGGCTATGGACGCCGCCCGCCCTGCCCGATCCATTTGGACAGCCGCCACAGCCGGCCCCGACTCAGTTGATCTCTGAACAACTGCGGCGCGAGTACACCGTGCGCAACGTTGATTTGACCTCTGGCCAGGTTCCGCCCGACATCGACGTGTTGTTATTGATCGGGCCGCGCAACCTGAGCGAGAAGGAACGCTACGCGATTGACCAGTACCTGATGCGCGGCGGGGCAATCGTAGCAGCAACCGGCAGATACGCCTTACAAACTCAGGGCTTTGGCGGGCCGATGCTGATGCCGGCTGAAGACGGCATCGATGCGCTGCTGGCGCACTACGGCGTGACGATCACCAACGGCCTGGTGATGGATGCGCAGAACGAACCATTTCCCAGCGAGGTGACGCGCAATGTAGGCGGCCTGATGGTGCGTGAAATCCAGGCCCTGCCCTTCCCGTTCTTTGTGGATGTGCGCGCCAACGGCATGGATCGCCAACATCCGATTGTGGGGCAACTACCAGCCGTCACAATACAATGGGCCTCGCCCATTGAGATCGACGGAATGAAGAACAGCGCGCGCAAAGTGTCTGCTTTACTGCGCTCCACCGAGCAAGCCTGGCTGCGCACGGATCCCAGCATCCAGCCCGACTTTACCGCGCATCCCGAATACGGATTCCCGGTCGAGGGAGAGCGCCGGCCTTTCACGGTCGCCGTGGCGATCCAGGGCGTCTTTGAGAGTTACTACAAAGGCAAGCCGTCGCCGTTGTTGACGCCGGAGACGCCGCCGGCCTCGTCGCTGGATGCCGCAGCGACGCCGACGCCACAGCCGGCGCGGCCGGCCAGCGCGCTGGAAACATCGCCCGACACGGCCCGGCTGGTGGTGATCGGCAGCAATGAGTTCGTCAACGATCTCATTCTGCAATTGTCTTCGCGCCTGAACCCGGAGCGTTACCTGAACAACCTGCAACTCGCCCAGAATGCAGTGGACTGGTCGGTGGAAGACCTCGATCTGTTGAGCATCCGCGCGCGGGGGACGGCCAGCCGGCTATTGCAACCGCTCAGTGAGGCGCAGCGCACCGGCTGGGAAGTGGGCAACTACGTGGTGGCGTTGCTGGCGCTGGCCGGCGTGGGCCTCGTCTGGCGCGCGCGCCAAGGCAGCGAAACGCCGATGGAACTGGTCGATTGACGATTGAACGATTGACGATTAACGTCTGTCATCTGCCATCTGACAACTGACGACTGACGACTACCATGAGCCGCCGCAACCTGATTCTGACCATCGCGCTGATCGCGCAAGTGATGCTGATTTTGCTGATTCCGACGCTGCGCGCGCCAGGCTCCAGCGCCGGCGCCGGCCCGTTGCTGGGCCAAACGCAAAGCGGCGACATTAGCCGGATCGCTATTCAGGACAAAGACGGCAAGCGCGTCGAGCTGGCCCGCCAGGGCGAATCGTGGACGCTGCCACAGTACGACGACTTTCCGGCAGACAGCGGTCGCGTCACTCCTTTTGTGGACAAGCTGGCCGGTGTGCGCACCAGCCGGCTGATCGCGCGCACGCCGGCCAGCCACGAGCGGTTGCAAGTCGGCGCGAATAACTACGTCCGACGCATCGAGCTGACGCTCGCCAGCAGGGGCAGGCAGACGCTGCTGATGGGCACATCCGCTGGCGGCAGCGCGACGCATGTTCGCCTGGACGGAAGCGACGAGGTGTACCTGGCTGATGGGCTGAGCAGTTTCGACGCCGGCGTGGAAGCGTCCAACTGGATCAACACCACTTACCTGCAGGTGGCGCAGGACCAGGTCAACACCCTGACGTTGAGCAACGCCAACGGGACGTTTGAGTTCGAGAAAGACGCCGCCGGGGCCTGGACAATGAAAGGTTTGAACGCCGGCGAGACGCTGGACGCAGGCAAAGTGACCGATCTGCTTTCGCGCCTGTCTTTCGTCAGCATGACGCGCCCGCTGGGCAAAACGGCGAAGCCGGAATATGGGCTGGACGCGCCGGCTGCAACGATCACGGCGACTTTGAAACAGGAGAACGCCAGTCCCAAACCAATCGTCCTGCGCATCGGCGCGCAGGACACGGGGGACAACACCTACGCTGTCAGCTCGTCTGAATCTGCCTACCTGGCGCGGGTCAACAGTTTCACTGTCGAGTCGTTTGTGACGCGGACGCGACAGGATTTCCTGGTCGCGCCGCCGACCGCCACACCGAGCGAAGCGACGCCAGCAGAAGCCGAGCCAACGGCTACACCGACCGCAATACCCTGAGCCGGCGCATTACAAGCTCACTTCGATAAACGGGGTAACATGCGGCGCGCCGGCGGCATAGCGGGCGCGCCGCGTGGACAACTCCGCAACCCATGACCACAGGGTAGTCAACGCGCCGCCCACGCCGCACACCGGCGCGCTGCGGTCGGCCATCATCATCTGAGCGACATCCAACATCTCGTCCACGCTGCGGGCGTCCTCGAGCCAGCGCGCCGGCTGAAGGGCGAGGAAGTCGGCGCGGCAGGCCGAATTGCGCGTGACGCGCCGGCCCTGCAGCGGGCGCATATCGGGATGCTGGAAGTGGTTGGTGGCGGCCAGCGCGCCGTGGGGCGCTTGATCCCGCGCGCGAACCCGTCGCGGGTCAGCCTCAATCACAAACGCCTCGCGCGGGTCGGCCAGCAAGTAATTTAAGGAGCTTAAATGCGGGATGCGCGTCAGCAAATCGGCGGCCTGGCGCGCAGTCTGGCACAGCTCCAGCGCCAGCCGGCCCACCAGATGAAACGGCACGCCGGGCTGTGTATCAGGGGGCGTGTCCGTCATGACCACATGCAGGGAGACAAACAAGCCGGCCTGGTTCAGGCCGTCGTAGCGCCCGCACGGCGCGCCGCCGCGCGCGCCCAGGCTGGCCTGCAACGGCTCAGTGGCGCTGTGGCGAGATGGGATGAAACGAATGCGCTGCCGGCGCGCCTGCATCGGCCAGTAGTCATAGTTGCGCCCGACCACTGCGCGCCCACGCCCGTGCCAGACGAAGGTAGAGCAGCCCTCCGCGCCGAGCCGAAAGCGGGCTTTGAGATCAACCCGACAGCACTGCTGCCAAAGCAGGTCGGCATCCATGCGCTGCGCGGCGGCGTAGGCGTTGAACTCCTCCATGAGCGAGGGGTGCAATTCGCGCACGACCGCCGCGCAGTCGCGGGTGAACGGCAGAGAAGCCGGCGGCGCCCACCACGGCTGCATGGTGAACGGGGGATCATGGCTGCCCAGCAGATAACCGAGTTCAGCGTGCGCGCCGGCCAGGTCAAAGAAACGGTAGTCGGGCGCTTCCGTCGCCCAGCGTTCGTTCAGCATCGATCACTTCTTTGGCCGCGCGTTCAAGACGCGGCTGGCGTCAAACACATTGCGCACCTGCTCCAGCCGGTTCAAAATGCGCGAGACAGCGGCCGTGTGAGACACCTCCACCTTGAACCAGATGGTGGACTCGCCCAGTTTCAGATCACGGCGTATCACGCGGCAATCGATGATGTTGACGCCCATCGACGTGAGCACGCCGGTCAGGTCGTGCAGCAGCCCTTGCCGTTCGGCGGCAGTGACGAGGAATTGCACCGGATAGGCGCGCTGCGGCTCGCCCTCATACGTCACCGCAATCAACCGTTCCGGCTCTGCGTTCAGGATGTTCTTGCACTCGCGGTGATGCACTTTGACGCCCTGGCCGCGCGTGACATAGCCGATAACAGGATCGCCGGGCAGCGGCGTGCAACAGGGCGCCGGCGTCCCATAAACGCCATGCACGCCGGTGACCAGCCACCCCCCCTTGCCAGGGGGTGACTGTGGGCGCAGCAGCGGCGCAACAAAGCCATACAGCCCGTCCTGGCGCTCTTTCTCCCGCCGGCGCTCCTCTTCCAGAATGCGCGCCGAGATGCTGGCGAGCGAGATCTGTCCATAGCCGATCTTCTCCAGGAAGTCATCGACTTTGTCTTTCTGCGACTTATCGACCTTGAACAGATCGTATACGTTATCGAGAGCCATCCAGTTTGAGACGGCCAGACGCTTCATCTCGCGCTCCAGACGCTCGCGGCCGGCGGCGATATTCTGCTCGCGATCCTGCTTGCGGAACCACTGGCGAATCTTGGTGCGCGCGTTGGCGGTGACGATGTAATCATCGCCCTCAAGCCAGTCGCGGCTGGGCGTGGCATTCGGGCGGGTGATCACCTCGACCTGGTCGCCGTTCTTGAGCTTGTAGGTCAGCGGCTCGAACACGCCGTTCACCCGGCCGCCCCGGCAGTGGTTGCCGATGTCGGTGTGAATGCGATAGGCAAAGTCGAGCACGGTGGAGCCGGCCGGCAGTTCGATCAGCTTGCCTTTGGGCGTGAAGCAGAAAACCGTGTCCTTGAAGTGATCGGCTTTGAGAGCGTCCACAAAGGAAGTCGCGTCTTCCCCGGCGCTGCTGATCGAGCGAATGGCGTCGCGCAGCGTGTCCAGCCGGCGCTGATAATCCTCGTTCAGCATGGCGGACTCTTTGTACAGCCAGTGCGCCGCCACGCCGAACTCGGCCGCCTTGTGCATCGAGCGGGTGCGAATCTGAATCTCCAGCGTCCTGCCGTCGTCGGCGATGACAGCCGTGTGCAGGCTTTGGTAGTGATTGTCCTTCGGCATGGCGATGTAGTCGTCGAACTCGCCGGGGATTGGCGGCCACAAGCGATGCACGACGCCCAAAGCCACATAGCAGAGTTGCACGGCAGGATCCGCAAAGTGATCCAGCCGGCCGTTGCCGTTGGATGCTTGTCTCAGCGCCAAGGCGCCGGATGAGTGCGTCTGCGCGCGGGCGGCAGCGCCGGCTGCGCCAGTTTCCTCATCCTGCGCGTCTGACCCGTCTTCAATGATGATGCGGACGGCGTGCAAGTCCTTGATCTGGTCAAACGAGCGGTTCTTGCTCTGCATCTTGCGCCAGATGCTGTAGATTTGCTTGACGCGCCCGGTGATTTGTGTGTGAGTAATCCCGGCTTCGGCCAGCGCCCGGCGCAGCTTTTCGATATAGCCGGCCACAGCCGCCTCGCGCTCGTGCGCGCCGGCTTCCAGCTTCTGGCTGATCGAGGCGTACACTTCCGGCTCGGCGTAACGGAAGCCCAGGTCTTCAAGCTGCTGCTTCCACTCCCAGATGCCCAGCCGGTTGGCAAGCGGCGCGTATATCTCCAGCGTTTCGCGGGCGATTTTGCGCTGGCGCTCCGGCGAGAGCGCATCGAGCGTGCTCATGTTGTGCAACCGGTCGGCCAGCTTGATCAACACAGCGCGCACATCGTTGACCATGCCCAGCATCATCTTGCGAATCGACTCGGCCTCGCGGTCGGTGCGATAGCGCATCGTCTCCGACTCTGACCCGCTCGCCGACGCGCGCGCGCCGGCCCCTTCCCCGGCCGCCACAGGTTGCGCCTCGAACTCCTTCTTGATACCCTCGCGCTGGCTGAGCTTGGTGACGGCATCGACCATGTTGGCGATCTCGTCGCCAAACTGCTCGCGGATATCGTCCAGCGCCACCGGCGTGTCTTCGACCACGTCGTGCAACAGGGCGGCGGCGATGGTGGGCGCGTCGAGATTGTGGCAGGCGAGGATGCCGGCCACGGCCAGCGGATGCGTGATGTAGGGGTCGCCGGTGGAGCGTTTCTGCGGCGCGTGCGCGGCTTCGGCCACCCGGTAGGCGCGTGAGACCAGCTCCAGCCCGGCCATGTCGCCGCGCGGCAACATGATCTCCAGCAGATCGCTCAGTGTCCTGACACGACAACTACCCGGTTCGTCGCTCATACCTCGGTATCACCCAACACGTGTGAAAGCAGGTGATTAATTGTAGCCGACTGAAGCCGACCAGAGCCTGACAGAGCGTATTTCGCTGTCGGGGGCGCATTTGCAAGGCGCGGACTGTCCTCATGTTGCCAGCCAGAACATCTGCTACATCACCTGGAGCTACTTGCAGGTGTCGGCCAGTAGTTCGAATTACGTGATCAGCATGACCGTCAGCATCGATGGCCGGCTGCGGGCATACCACAGCGGCTTCTTTCAGACAACCATGCTGATTCCAGGAGAGATGTACGGGCCGGGTTTCCGGGTCGCCTGCGGCCCGCGCAACGCAGCCGGCGCAGGGAAAACTTATTCCTATACCGCGCGCGCAAGCGAGTCAAACGGGCAGAGCGCGAGCAACTTTGGCTCAGTGACGTGCCCCGGCGTGTCGCTGGCCTTCCTGCCGCTTATCAGGCGATGATGCGCGTGACAGGCGCAAGGCAACTGATCTGACCCCTCTCCCTGCGCGGAAGAGGGGTCAGGGGTGAGGGAAGCAGCCCTCTACTTCGCTTTCTTCGGGAAGCGCGTCAGCACGGTGGCCGGCTCCGGGACGAGCGCGCGGCTGCCCAATGGCGCATTCGGCGCAAGCGGCGCCGGCGGGCGCTCGGGCAATGCCAGCACGCCAATCGCCATGCCCTCTTTGGCATTCAGCGCCGCGTCGAGCATCGCCATGCCCAGCAGATACCCTTCGCTGTCCAGCGCGCACGATGTCACTGTGCCGACCACACGACCACGCGCGTCCACCACCGGGTCGCCCTGCTTTGGCGGGCGCACGCCCTTCTCGTTCATGCGGAAGCGCGACAGTTTGGTGCTGGCCTGAGCCGCCTTGTCGTAATAGGCGCGCTTGCCGATGAAGAACGGCTTGTAGGCTTTGACGTAGCCGCCGAAGCCGATGTGAAACGGCGCCAGATTCAGCGGGCCGGCCAGTTCGTGGCCGTAGAGCGGCAAACCGGCCTCGGTGCGTGTGCTGTCGCGCGCAGCCAGGCCGGCCGGCTTCACGCCAAACGGTTCGCCGGCTTTCAGGATGGCCTGCCACAACACAGGCGAGCGGTCGGGATGAACGAAGATTTCATACGCAATCGATTCGCCGGTGTAGCCGGTGCGCGAGATGAACACGTCCAGGCCGGCCAGCGTGGCGCGCATCACGCCGGTGCGGGGGAGTGATTGCAACGCATGACGCGCCTGTTCTTCATCGAGCAGCGCCAGCAGCGTGGGCAGCGAGGCCGGCCCCTGCAACGCGATGTCCACGCGCCGGTCATCACCGCTGGCGGGGTCGCGCAGATCGCGCAACTCGCAGCGCGGCGCGCGCGCGCCAGGCATGGTCGGGTCGATTACGGCGCGACCGTCATTGACCGCCGTTAACCAGGCCCAGTCCCTGTCGTTGTTGGCCGCATTGACCACGACCAGGTAACGCTCCGCCTCCAGGCGATAGATCATGATGTCGTCGATCACATTGCCGTCGGGGTCGAGCAAATAGGAATACTGCGAGCCGCCCACCTTGACATCGTAAACGTCGTTAGTGGACACAGCGTCGAGGAAAGCGGCGGCGTTCGGGCCGCGCGCGTCCAGCACACCCATATGGCTGACATCAAACAGGCCGGCGGTCTGACGCACAGCGCGGTGCTCCTCGCCGGCCGAGGTGTACCACACCGGCATATCCCATCCGCCGAACGGCACCATGCGCGCGCCCATCGCCTTGTGCGTCTCGTACAGCGCCGTGCGACGCAACGCCCCGCTCTCCTCTGTCATCTGTGTTCTGTTGTCTGTCGTCTGCGTTCTGTGCTCTGTGCTCTGTTGTCTGTCGTCTGTGCTCTGTGGTCTGCCGATGAAATAGGGCTTGTGCGCGGCAACGCTGGCCTCATCGAGCGCAGCAGGCAGGTGGCGGGCGTCGAAGCCGGCTGCGCCGACCACTTTCACGATCACCGGCCCCGGCAGCTTGGCATAGACATCGCGGGGGTCGAACTGCACATAGCCGTCGGACAGCGCGCGCAGCCAGCGCGCCACGCGCTCGACCTTTTCAGCCGGCACAGCCAGACGCCAGGACGCGCCGGCGTTCAACACAATGGCCGGCGACATGGGGCTGCCGTCGCGCTCCAGGAGCCAGGCCGGCTGCGTCTCTTCGACTGCCAGCGCGTTCACATCGCTGGTGAGCGCCAGTTGCAGGAAGGCACGGGCGTGCTCGCCGCTGATCTCCAGCGCGCGCAGGCCGGAAGCCGGCAGCGGCTCGACCGGCGCGACGCTCGTCCACACGTGCGGGTAGTCGTCGCGCGGCACATCCACGTCCACGCCGGCCTTTTCACACAGCCGGCTGATGCGCGCCGCGCCGTCGATCAGAGCGTCGAAATCGACCTTGGCGCGATAAGTGGTGGCGCGCGCGCTGGTCAGCGTGAAGGGCCTGGCCGACTTCAGAATCTGCGCCACGACTGCGGCAATCTCGCGCATGTCGTCTTCGTTCAGGCCGCGCTGCGTCACCCAGGGCGTGCCAAAGCGCAGCGCGCTGGGCCGGGTGGCGTCACGATCGCCGGGGATGGTGTTGCGATTGCACACGATGTTGGCCAGGTCGAGAATGCGCGCGGCGGCGTCGCCCATCAACGCCACGCCGTTCAGTTTGGGCGCGGCAGTCCGGCAATCAACCAGCGCCATGTGCGTATCGGTGCCGCCATGCACCACGCGCAGGCCGTTGTCCGCGAATCCCTGCGCCAGCGCCTTCGCATTGGCCACGATCTGGTGTTGCAGCCGGCGAAACGACTCGCTACGCGCCAGCTTGAACGCGACGGCGATGCCGGCCACTTTGTTCATGTGCGGGCCGCCTTGTTCGCCGGGGAACACGGCGCGGTCAATCTTGCGCGCGAGTTCGGGGTCGGTGGTGACGATGACGGCGCCGCGCGGGCCGAGCAGCGTCTTGTGCGTGGTGAAGGTGGTGACGTGCGCGACGCCAACGGGATTCGGGTACACGCCGGCGATGGCCAGGCCGGCCACGTGCGAGATGTCGGCCATCAAATACGCGCCGCAGGCGTCGGCGATCTCGCGGAACTTGTGGAAGTCCGGCGCCCAGGGGTAGGAGGTGTAGCCGGCAATGATCATCTTCGGCTTCTCGCGCAGCGCAATCTCGCGGATGCGGTCGTAGTCGAGCAACTCGGTCTTCTCGTCCACCTCGTAGAAGACCATGCGGTGATGCTTGCCGCTGTGGTTGACGGGGCTGCCGTGCGACAGGTGGCCGCCGTGCAACAGGTTCAATCCCATCACCACATCGCCCTCGTTCACCAGCGCCTCGTACACGGCGGTGTTGGCCACCGCGCCGGCCAGCGGCTGCACGTTGAGATAGAGCTGATCGGGCGACAGGCCGGGCGGACAAATAGCTTCCGCGCCGCGCCGCTTACACAGCGCCTCGATGATGTTGCAGTATTCGACGCCCTTGTAGTAGCGCCGGTCGGCGTAGCGGCGATAGAGCGCCAGTTGCAGATCGTAGTCCAGAATCTCCGCTTCGGAGAGGCCATGCATGTCGGCGTGCGGATAGCCTTCTGCGTACAGATTTTGCAGCACCGATCCCTCGGCCTCGCGCACGGCAGCCGGCGCGCTGGACTCGCTGGGGATCATGATGAGTTTGGCAAACTGGCGGGCGTGTTCATGGCGGATCAGTTCGGCCACTTCAGGATCGACCGTCGCCAGATCGCCACGGGTGAGATAGTCGGTCACGGGTTGATGCTCCTCGCTGGGTTCAGGGTTCGTGTGAATCGCGCCGGATTCTAGCACCCGTCATGCGCGCTCCATCACAACGGGCGCATTTTCCGTGAGGGGCACAATCTGCGCGCAGAGGTGGGCAAGCCCGGCGGCTTGTCCTACAGGCGTTGGGCGATGTCATCACCCACTTCGACGGTGGTGTTGCGCCCGGCCAGATCGCTCAGGATATCGCCGAACAGGTTCGATCCCACACCCCATCAGCGCCGGCCTCGGCGAAGGCGCGGCAGTACACCTGCCCCAGCCCCTGCCCGCCGCCGGCGACGATGCCGACCTGGCCGGCGAGCGAAAACATGTCGAGCAACATGGCATTGCCTATTTCGTTCACCAGCGCCGGCCTTCGTCCAGCATGGCCAGATAGTTGTCGAGCGGGATGTAGTTGGCGACGCTGTTGCCGGTTCCCAGACAGTAACCGCCGCCAGGCTGGCACACCGCCAGCGTGTCGCGCACGCGCCGGCGCACCTGATCCGTGTCGGCGCGACACAGGAAGTCGAGATCGATGCCACCCAGAATGGCAATGCGATCGCCATAGCGCTGCTTGGCCAGCGTGACCGGCTCGATCACGTCTTCGAATGAGTGGCGTGCGTCGATCTTCACGTCGTCGATCAAGTCGGGCATGATCGACTCCATCCTGCCGCACGTGTGCAGCAGATAGGGCCGGCCCGCGTCGTGCGCCATCTGCGCCATCAGCTTGTGGCCGGGCAGCACAAACTCGCGCGTGTCGTTCGGGCTGATCAGGGTGCCGCCCTTGAAGCCCATGTCATCGCTGCCCCACACCACTTTCACCCGGCTGAACTCCAACATGCGCTTGAGCACAACACGATAGATGTCGATCAGCCGGTTGCTGATCTCGGCGACGAGGTCGCGCTGATCGTACAGGGCATAGCACAGCGTCTCGTAGCCCATGGTCCAGGTGAGCATTTCGGCGAAATGGGCGAAGCCGCCGCTGGCAATCACGCACATATCGTCGGGCAGGTTGCGCTCGTACCATTCCAGCGCGCGCGTGGTGGCCTTTTCGGGATCGGGCCAGGGGTAAGCCTCGTACTCGGCCCAGGTGGTGATCGGGCCGGCGTGTTCCTCCATGTACGCCCGCCCGCCGCCGCGCTTCAGGTGAGCGGTGTCGTCGGTCAGGCTGCGCTTGAGCGGCATGTCGAGATTCTCGACGCTGCAGCGCACGTAGTCGTAGCCGAGGAAGCGCTGAATGCGAATCTGCCGGCGCAATTCGAAGTAAGGATCGGCAGGGTCGAGGTCGCGCAGCAGATCGAAACGCCGGCAGATGGCCTCCTGCACTTCCGCGTCGAGGAACAGTTCGATGTAGTGAACGCGCCGGGGCGTTCCCTTGCGCAGAATGCAATCGACGAACGCCGGCCAGTCCGGCTGCACGTCACAGACAAATGGGCTGGTCATATCAAGTTTCACTACGAAGAAGCGAAGACCACGAAGGCAAATTGATCCCGATTCTCTTTGTGTGCTTCGCGTCTTCGTGGTTCGTTCTCAAGAGTCGAACCACCAGAAGGCAAAGGCCACGAAGACGAGTTGCTTTGCGGTTCATACCCCGGCGCGCAGGTGTTTGACCGCGCGATGCTCGATGGAGAAGTGCAGGAAGTCGATGGTCGCGCCGGGGCCGGCCGGGCACTGCGCCACCAGGCCCACCTTCACCGTGTGCGGCACCGGCAGCGCAAACAGGCGCACCATGCGCCAGCGCCTGCCGTCGAGCGCATAGTGCAGCGCGAACACGCTGCCCACCCGCGCGATCTGCAACCAGACATCGGGCACGGTCAAATCCACGCCGTTGGCGTCGTCGGAGACGCCGTTGGTGACCACGCTGACCACGGCGGTGCTGGGCAGATCGGTGCTCTCGAAGCAGATCTTGGCCCAATGCTGCTGGTCGTAGCGCACCATCAATGCGCCGGCATCCCAGGTGCTGGTGAACGTGGGACGCACATGCGCCTGCGCCACAAAGTCGCCCTGCGCGGCCAGCCACAGGAAGGGGGCAGAGTCTTTGGTGTGCTGGCCGAGCGGGTCCTGGAAGTAATCGACTTGCGCCGGCACGCCGACCTGCATGCCGCCATCAGGCGTCGCGCGCCATTGCGCCGGTTCGTTCTGCCAGGTCAGTCCGAGCGATTCAAGCCGGCCGGGCGAGATGCTTTCAAGCAGATTCAAGGTGCGCCTCCTGTGCCGCGTGCGGGTGATTTACAGAAGATATTACGCGACTTTACATCGCTGTCAATCGAGACAACAGAGGACAGACGGCAGACAACAGACAACAGACGACAGACAACAGATGACAGATGAGGAAGAAGCGCGCAATCGGTTGACAGTGCTGGGCTGTATTCGATTGGATACAGTCCGCGCTGGAAGAGGGCATCCATGCGACGATCTGCGCTGATTACATTTCCCGTCATGGCCGGCACATTTCTGGGCGGAGGGATCATCGGCTTTGCGCTCACTGCCACGCTCACACCAGAGTATTCCTTCATCCGGCTTTTCGGCCTGTGCGGATTGCCGTTGGCTTTGATCATTGGGGCGCAACTCTGGCCGGGCTATGCGCTGCTCCAAGGGCTGGCGCATGCGCTCAGGCGCGGCGGGTTGCCTCGCTTCGCGCAAGCCGACACCATCCCACCCGGTTCGGCAGCATTTGTGTTGTCCTGAATCAGCGTGTCGTTGATTCTGGGGCTTGTGGTGGCGATTGCGCCGAGCCGGCTGGGATTTCTGCCAAAGTTGGCCGTGTTCGTGGCGCTGGGCGCCGGCTTTGGCGTCGCCTGCCATCTGCCGGCGCGAAACGGCTTTCTTCCTGTCTACGACATTGAATCCGGGCCGGCGTGATGCGACACCTCAGGGCCGATCCTGCTGTCAGGGTCGGCCCTGAGGTGCACCGGGCAATGCTTCTGACAAGTCGCCTTCCAGCTCAGAGACAACCTGCAAACACAACCGACTGAACGGGCTACTTTTGCAGCGACACCCTTGGCAGCTCGAATGCCGCCCAGATAAGAAGCAGCAGGCTGAGGTAGTTGATCGGCGT
>CALBEF010000011.1 GCA_937927775.1 uncultured Anaerolineae bacterium
GGCGCAAGAGTTGAAAGACGCCTATGGCAAACAGCAGGCTGATGGTTAGCGCAATGAGAATCTCCATCATGATGTTTTGTTCTCCTCCGGCAGGGTGACGACCCCTTGTTCTCTGAGTGTGGCAATCTCGCCCAGTTGCTGCTCTGTCTCGCGGTCGGTGTCTCTGGGGTGGCCGAGCGTGTCAAGAATGACGACGGCGCTGCCCGTGACGGTGAGGGCAATCGACAGCTCAAACAGCAGCGCGGTGCTGAAGTAAACGCCACCCGGCAACCAATCGCCGACGCCAATCAGTTTGCCGAAATCGACCGGCGAGAAAAACGCCCCGTTGATGAGCGCCGCCGCCACGGCTGATAGCAGGGCCAGCCCCAGGCCGGCGGCAATCAGCGTTCTGGGGCGCAGCCATTTCAGCGCGCGCTGGGTCGCCTCGTAGCCAAAGACGACATACCAGCTCGCCACGCCCAGGCTGACAATAACGCCGGCGGTGAAGCCGTCTCCGGGCCGGTCGTGGCCGAGCAGGACATGCGAAGCGCCCAGAATCATCGAGAAGGGCAACAGCAGCTTCGCCAGCGCGCGCACAAATGGAGACGCGCGCAGGCCGCCGATACCCCGAAATCGCGCCAGGGTGGGATCGGGCGGCGTCGCCGGCTCATCGCGGTCGCCGGCCTTGCGCGAAGCGTAGCGCAGCAGGGTGTAGATGGTCAGGCCGGCCGCCGCAAACACCGCCACTTCGATCAACGTGTCGAAGGCGCGGAAATCAACCAGAATGGCGCCCACGATGTCGTTGGCGCTGGTCAGCGGTTTGGCGTTTTGCTCGAAGAATGGGGTGAGCTGAGAGTCGCGCGGCCGCGTGACGAGCGCCGTCAGCGCAAGAGCGAACATGACGACGCCGCTGCCGAGCGCGATCAGCACATCGCGGATCAGGCCGGGGCGCGACTGGCGCCAGGTGAACTCGGCGGCGCGGGCGCGCTGTTCGCGCGGCAGCCGGGTCAGCGCCAGCACCAGCACGACCAGCGTCAGCGTCTCCACCACCACCTGAACGAGGGCAATGTCCGGCGCCGGCTCCAGATTCATCAGCACGGCGATTGTCAAGCCGGAGACGCCCAGCGCAAAGATGGCAAACAGGTCGCTGCGCAGCAGCACGCTGGCCAGCGCCGCCAGCGCAAGCGCAATCAGCAACACAATCCGCAACGGGGCGAGTTGATCCAGTGCGTCGATGCTCAGCGGGCCGGGGGCGGGCACAGTCAGCCGGCCAATCCACACCAGCATAGCGCCCAGGCTGATGAACATGATCGCCAGATACAGGCGCAACTTGCCATTCTGCGCGCGCGTCACCAGCCACGCCAGACCGTCGATCAGCCGCAACGCGCCATCGTAGAGCGGGCCGAGGGTCAGGCGGCCGGTGATCTGCTCAAGCACGGGGCGAACGCGGGCGCGCGCAACCAGCACCATCGCGCCGAGCGTGACGGCGACGATGCTCAGGATCAGGGGCACGTTGATGCCGGTCCACAACGCCAGCGACACTTTGACTTTGTCGCCCCAGGCTGCCGTTGCCGCGCCGGCCAGCAGGCCGGCCAGCCATTCCGGTTCAGGCAGGATACCAACCGCCAGCGAGGCCAGCGCGGGGATAGCCGGCGCCAGCCACATCGGCCACGGCGCTTCATGCGGATGCAGCTCGGAACGCTGCCGGCCCAGAAAGCCGTCGATCACGATCAAGCCAGACTGAGCCAGAATCAGCGCGCCGGCAATCACAGCCGCCGCCGGGAAAATCACCTCAACGACCGGCGGCACAGCCGGATGGGTGGCCGTCGCCAGCAACGTTTCTTTGGCCAGAAAGCCAAACAGCGGCGGCAGGCCGGCCATCGACAGGCCGGCGATGGCAGCGACGATGAACGTGAACGGCATGGCGCGCCTCAAGCCGCCCAGCGCGCGCAGATCGCGCGTGCCGGTCTCATGATCCACGATGCCGGTCACGAGGAACAGCGCGCTCTTGTACATGGCGTGCGCCAGGATGCTCACCACCAGCGCCTTGAAAGCAATCTCGGTGTCCTGGCCGATCAACATGACCAGCACGCCCAACTGGCTGACGGTGGAATAAGCCAGCAGCGCCTTCAAATCGTGTTGTTTCAGGCCGACATACGCGCCGATGAGCATGGTCGCCCCGCCCACAAGGCTGAAGAGCCAGAACCATAGATCGGTCGCGCCGAGGGCCGGGTTCAAGCGGGCGAGCAGATACACGCCGGCCTTCACCATGGTGGCGGAATGGAGATAGGCCGACGCCGGCGCAGGGGCGCTCATCGCGCCGGGCAGCCAGAAGTGGGCCGGGGCCTGCGCGCTCTTGGTCAGCGCGCCCAGCGCGATCAGCGCGAGCATGACGGGATACAGCTCGCTGGCGCGCAGCACATCGCCGCTGCGCAAAATCACATCGAACTGCGTGCTGCCACTCAAAGCGGACACAAACACCAGCCCGGCCAGCAGCGCCACACCGCCGCCGCCGGTGATGAACAGCGCGCGAAACGCGCCGCGCCGCGCGTCCTCATCCTTGCTCTTGTAAGCAACCAGCAGGAATGACGTGATGCTCGTGCCCTCCCAGAACACGAACAGCGTGATGACATCGCCAGCCATCACCAAACCAAGCATGGAGGTCATGAAGAGCAGCAGGTAGAAGAAGAAGCGGGCGTCCTGTGAATTGACGATTGTGTGATTGACGATTGATGATTGGTCGGCGTGGGTGCTGTGGGTGTTGAAGTAGTAGCCGGCGTAGAGCGTCACCAGCACGCCGATGCCGCTGACGAGCAGCGCAAACAACAGGCTCAATCCATCCAGCCGGAGCGCGGCCTGAATGCCCAGGGTGGGCATCCAGTCGATGGCCCAGACAAGCGCCTGTCCGGTGAGGATAGCCGGCAATTGCGCGGCCAGCGCCACGAAGGCTGCCAGCGGCGCGGCCGCCAACACCCAGCCCATTGCGCGGGCCGGGACGCGCCGGCCGATGGGCGTTGCAGCCAGGATGCCGGCTACCAACGCCCCAGGCGCGCAGGCAATCAAAGGCAGCGTAATCAGTTCCATGAATGTGCCAACTCCAACGTATTTGCGACGGCCGTGACGGGCCTGCTCCGCGACCTGGGGGAAAAGGCCGGTCCGTTCATGCGCGCTTCGACAGTCTCAACGCGCGCATCTGCCTGAACACCGTCACCGCCAGCGTCAGAACAGTGATCGGCAACACGAACGCCAGCATGACCGCGCTGAAGGCCGGCAGGAGCGCGTGTTGTGTCGCGTCGAAAATCAGGTATAGCGTGTAGGCCACATAGTAAGCAAGGAAGACCAATCCTTCCCAGCGCGCAATCTTGTAGCCGGTGAAGAAAACAGGCAGGCAGGCAATCGCCACGACCAGCATGACCGGCATGTCGAAGGCCAGCACCGACGACGCGACAGCGACGCCTTCAGGAGGGACAATGGCCGTCAGACCCAGCACCGATAGCAGGTTGAAGATGTTGCTACCCACCGCGTTGCCAACAGCAATATCGCGCTCGCCGCGAATACTGGCCATCACCGAGGTGGCGACTTCAGGCAACGAGGTGCCGCCGGCGACGATCGTCAGGCCTATGACAACCTCGTCCACCCCAAGCGCACGCGCGACAGCAATCGCGCCATCCACCAGCCAGCGCGATCCCACGACCAACATGCCCAGCCCGGCCACGATGAGCGCAAGATTGAGCAGGGTCTGAGCCGGCCCGCCCGGCCCCGCGCGATACTCCTGCTCGTATTCCTGCTGAACAGCCTTGTTGGACTCTCTGCGGCTCTGAATGATGAGAAACGCAGTGTAAGTGACCACGCCGGCAAACAACACCACGCCTTCGAGCCGGCCGATGCTGCCATCCAGCGCAAACAGAAACACCAGCACAGACACGCCGATCATCAGGGGCACATCAAAGCGCACCAACTGCTGCGACACGATCAGCGGCGCCACGAGCGCCGACAATCCCAGAATGAGCAGGATGTTGAAGATGTTGCTGCCGACCACATTGCCGATGGCCAGATCTGCCTGGCCGGCCAGCGAAGATGCCACGCTGACCGCCAGTTCCGGCGCGCTGGTGCCAAATGCCACAATGGTCAGACCGATCACCAGCGGCGAGATGCCCACAACAGCCGCCAGGCGCGACGCTCCGCGCACCAGCGCCTCCGCGCCGACGATAAGCAACACTAGTCCAACCAGAAACAGAACAAGCGTCATGCCATCCATGTTTATTCTCCAGCAGCACCGTCTTCGTTATCCATCCTGACTGTGACCGTCGCCGCCCGGTGACGCAGATTCACCCACCCATGTGGCGCGCTCTGGCGAGCGCGCCACCGCCCGCCTGCCGGCCCGCACGCTGCGCCAGGTCACCACGCCCACCGTGATTGCGGTCAGCGGCGCGGCGAAGAAAATCATCACGCTGCTAAACAGGCCAAGCGATTCGCTGCGGGCGGCGTCCAGGAGCAGATAGGCCGTATACGCCGCATAGTACGCCAGAAACAGCGCGCCTTCCCAGCGGGCGATCCGATAGCCGGTGAAGAAGATGGGCAAACAAGCCAGCATCGTCACGACCATCACCGGCAGGTCGAAACGCAGCGCGGCCTCCGGCACGGCAATGCCCTGCGGCGCAACAATCCCCGCCGCGCCCAGCACCGCGAGCATGTTGAACAGATTGCTGCCGACAACGTTGCCGACGGCGATATCACGTTCGCCGCGCAAACCGGCAATCACCGTCGTGACAATCTCCGGGAGCGAGGTGCCGATGGACACAATCGTCAATCCAATAACGACCTGGCTCACACCCAGCGCGATAGCCAGATCGACTGCGGCATCGACAAGCCAGTTTGAGCCAAGCGCAAGGGCAGCCAGGCCGACAACAACCAGCGCAAGGTTGGCTGCGACATCGCGCGGCGCAAACCGACCGCGAGCAGCAAACTCCTGTTCGTACTCAGTCTTGACCTGCCGGCTTTCCCGCCGGCTCTGCGCGATCGCAAAGGCCACATAGGCAAGGATGCCAGCGAACAACAGCGCGCCTTCAAGCCGGCCCACCACGCCATCCAGACAAAACACATACACGACGACCGCGACGCCGATCATCAGCGGCACGTCCACCCGCACAATCCGTTGCGCCACCACGAGCGGCACAATAACAGCGGACAGGCCGAGAATCAACAGCACATTCAGAATGCTGCTGCCGACGACATTGCCGAGCGCAATGTCAGCCTCGCCACCAAGAGCAGCGCCGACGCTGACAGCCAGTTCCGGCGAACTGGTGCCAAAAGCGACGACGGTCAGGCCAATCACCAGCGGCGAGACGCCGATCAATGCGGCGAGACGCGACGACCCGCGCACCAGCGATTCACCGCCGGCAATCAGCAGCAGCAACCCGGCTGCAAACATCACTACCGTAACCGGCTCCATCGTGTTTCTCCTTGCTCTCCATGCGCGCCTGCGATCCTGGCGCGTCACCGGCCATCAGGTAAAAAAAAGACCACGCAAGCCTCATGGCCTGCGATGGTCTTGCCGCGCGTTACCGCTACGCCAACCGGGCGCCAGTGACACCGTACTGACGATTGGCTGCCCTGCTTATTGCAGGCGGCTACTCCCCAACGCGGGTCATATATAGCAAACCTGGCAATCGCTGTCAATCCTGTTGCGTGATAAGAGGCTGAGCAATGCATCAGAAGTTGGCGGCAGCGTCATTCATTCAGGCCCGACAGGCCCGACGCCGCTGCCGCGCAGCCTCGAACAGGATCACGCCACAGGCAACGGCTGCATTCAGCGATTCGACGTGGTTCGCCAGTGGAATCCTCAGCGCGCCGGCAGCCATGTTGCGCGCTTCGGGCGAGATACCGGCAGCCTCGCCGCCGATCACAATCGCGTTGGGCTGGCGCCAGTCCACTGTGTCGTAGTCGCGCAAACCAGCCGCATCGGCCACCCAAACGGCGCGGCCCTCGCAGACACTGCGAATGTCAGACCAGGGGCGCTGCCAGGCGAGAATGCGGGCGTGCGCGCCCATGGCGCCGCGCACCACTTTCGGGTTATACAGATCAACGCAGCCCGGCGAAAGCAGCACCGGCCGGCAGTCTGCGCCGGCAGCCACGCGCAGACACGCGCCCAGGTTACCCGGATCGCGCAGCCCATCCAGCACGAGAATCGTTGGCGCAGAACGAGCCGCCGCAGGGTCTGGGGCGGCCGGCATGTGAAACACCGCGAGAATTCCCGGCGGCGTGACTTCGCCGGACAGCCCGCGCATGGTTTGTTCGGACACGATCAGACAGTCGGCGGAGATGTCGCGCGACGCGCGCCAGTCCCGCGCTGTCGGGATGTCTGAAAGAATGACGAAGGCCGCGCGCATGCCGGCCTGAATCAGGTCATCCACAAGCCGCGCGCCTTCGGCCACGAACAACCCCTCTGCTTCGCGAAAGTCACGGCGCTGCTGCAACTGCCGGGCCAGCTTCACGCGGGGGTTCTGGGGCGACACAATCACGCGGCTCTCCGCAATAATAAAGCCCGCCGGGTAGCGGGCTTAAAATGCCTGGCGAGCACTCGTTGCAGGCCAGGAACCTGCGGCCAGCCGGACTACACAATCCCGGCCGCATCGACGACGGCCTTGAAGGCGGAGGGATCGTGCACGGCCAGATCGGCCAGCACTTTGCGATCGAGGCCGATGTTGGCCGACTTCATGCTGTGGGTCAGCCTGCTGTAGGTGGTGCCGTTGAGGTGGGCCGCAGCGTTGATGCGGGTGATCCACAGCCGGCGCAGATCACGACGCCGGTTGCGCCGGTCGCGGTAGGCATACCACAAAGCGTGCAGGCTGGCTTCCTTGGCGCGCCGGATATGCTTGTGGCGAGCGCCAAACTGGCCTTTGGTGATGGCCAGGATTCGATTGTGGCGGCGGCGAGCCTTGAAGCCGCCCTTTACTCTTGTCATGGTAGACGGTTCTCCCTCGTAGTGCGTATCGCGTAGCGCGTATGACGCATTGCGTGTTGATTATTACTTCTGGTCCAGATACGGCGCGAGTGTTCTGATGCGCTTGACCTGCGACGTGAGGCTAACCTCGTGCATCTCTGCCAACTCGGCCTTCACGCGCTTCGACTTCTTGCGGCGCAAGTGGCTCTTGCCCAGACGGGTGCGCATCAACTTGCCGCCGCCGGTCAATCGAAATCGCTTTGACGTTGACTTATGAGTCTTGATCTTGGGCATGGTGTCTTTCCGATTCGTTTTTTCGAGCGCTAGGGCAGCTCGTACTGCTCCATTCTGCGCTCGCTATCCTTCTTCTTGCGGTTCCTGGCCTTCTGGGCCGCCCGCTCCTGGTCCGGCGTCAGCCGGGCAGGCGCAGCGCGAGTCTCCGCTTCATCTTCATCCTCGACTTCAGTGTCCGCCTCGTCCTCGTCTTCCTCTTCAACGTAACCTTTGGCCTTGTCTTCTTCCAGTTCCTTCTGAATGCGGGCCTGGGTTGCCCTGGAATTGGCAGCCGCCAGAGTGGCTGCCGTGGGCGCCAGCACGATGAGCATTGTTTTGCCTTCCATGCTCGGGCCCTGCTCCAGGAGCGCAATATCTGAACAGTCCTGCACAATCTTTTCCAGCATGCGCTGAGCCACGTGCGGAATTTGATCTTCGCGCCCCTTGAACCGGATCATCACCTTGACTTTGTTGCCCTGCTCCAGGAAGCGGCGCGCGGCGCGCATCTTGAAGTAGGCGTGATGTTCGGTTGTCTTTGGACGCAGCCGGATACCCTTGACCTCGAAGACCTTCTGGCTTCGCCTGGCCTCGCGCTCTTTTTTCTCACGCTCGTAGATGAACTTGCCGTAGTCAAAGATGCGGCACACAGGCGGATCCGCATTCGGGGCAACCTCGATCAGGTCGAGGTGCTGCACACGAGCCATGTGCAACGCTTCGCGCGTGTCGACAATGCCCTTGTTTGAGCCGTCGGCAGCGATCAGCCGGACCTGCGGGATCCGAATCTGTTCGTTGATACGAAACTGCTGCGTATATTGAGTTCTGGGCGGTGGTATACCTGTTCCTCCTCTGCTTAACGCAGAACTGAAATCACTGCTGCTCGATAATCGAGCGGGAGGATTATACCGAAGCCGGCGACTATCGTCAAACTGCGCAACTCGAGAAATTCAGAAGCAGGGGCAGACAAGGGGTTTACACATATAATGGTCGGCCTATGCTGAGCAACCAGATTCGCAGAACCTTTATCGACTACTTTGCGCGCAACGGGCACACCGAGGTGCCGTCGTCGTCGTTGATTCCCCACGGCGACAAGACCATTCTGTTCACCAACGCCGGCATGAATCAGTTCAAGAATGTGTTCCTCGGCCTGGAGAAGCGCGACTACACCCGCGCCGTGACGGCCCAGAAGGTCATGCGCGTCAGCGGCAAGCATAACGATCTGGAAGAGGTCGGCCCCAGCCCGCGTCATCACACCTTCTTCGAGATGCTGGGCAATTTCTCCTTCGGCGACTACTTCAAGGCCGACGCCATGAAGTTCGCCCTCGAACTGATCACAACCGAATATGGCCTGGAGATGGACCGGCTGTGGTTCACCATTTTCCGCGAGGACGACGAATCGGAAGCGCTGTGGCAAAAGGTCGGCGTCAGCCGGTCGCGCATCCTGCGCTTCGGCGAGAAAGATAATTTCTGGCAGATGGGCGACACCGGCCCCTGCGGCCCCAATTCGGAGTTGCACTATTTCACCGGCGACAAGAAGGAAGACAACACCGCCGATCGCGTCAACGCCGACAACGACCAGACCACCGTCGAGATATGGAATCTGGTGTTCATGCAGTTCAACCGCGACAGCGGCGGCAAGCTCAGCCCCCTGCCCCGCACCGGCGTTGACACCGGCCTGGGCTTCGAGCGGCTGGTGCGCATCCTCCAGCACGGCCAGTCGAACTACGACACCGATCTGTTCCTGCCAATTCTCGACACCATTCAAAATCTGGCCGGCCAGACCGACGCGCAACGGCGCGAGCAATATGTCGCGTATCGCGTGATCGCCGACCACGCGCGCGCGGCATCCTTCCTGATCGCCGATGGCGTGCTGCCCGGCAACGAGGGGCGCAACTACGTGCTGCGCATGATCATTCGCCGCGCCCTGCGCTTCGGGCGCAAGCTGAACTTCCACGAGCCGTTTTTGCACAGGGTCAGCGAAACCGTCGTCGAGAAGATGGGCGACCACTATCACGAGTTGATCGACCGGCGCGATCACATCCTGCGCACGATCCATCAGGAAGAAGAGCGCTTCGCCCGCACGCTCGACACAGGCATCGAGAAGCTGGCCGAACTGATTGCCCAGCCACAGCCGGCCGGCGCGCCGTCCAACACCATCCCTGGCGATGTGGCCTTCAAGCTCTATGACACCTACGGGCTGCCGCTCGAAATCACCCGTGATGAAGCCAAAGAGCGCGGCTTCGCAGTGGATGAAGCAGGGTTTCAGGCAGCGCGGCAGGCGGCGCGCGAGCGCAACCGGGCCAGCGGCCAGTTCGACGCAAACTATGACCTTGTCGAGACCTGGCGTGACGCGGCCGAAACACTGAAGGCCGAGGGCCGGCTGCCCGAAGGCGGCGTCATCCACAATCCATACGGCGAACTGAATGTCGAGACGCGCGTCGTCGCCATCCTGCGGGATGGCGAGATGACCGAGCACGCCGTGCCGGGCGAGCGCGTCGAAATCGTGCTGGCCGAGACGCCTTTCTACGTGGAGAGCGGCGGACAGGTCAGCGACACCGGCATGATCTGCGCCGCGACCCGGAACGAGGAGCAGCCCGAATGGTGCGTAGTCGTGCGCGACACGCGCCGCCCGGCGCCCGGCCTGATCGCGCATGTGTGCGAGGTGGAATGGGGCGAGCCGCGCATCGACGCCCGTTGCATCGCGCAGGTTGATGAGGCGCGGCGCTGGGCCATCATGCGCAATCACACGGCCACCCATCTGCTGCACAAGTCCCTGCGCGCTGTGCTGGGGCCGCATGTGCAACAACAAGGCTCGCTGGTGGCGCCCGACCGGCTGCGCTTCGACTTCTCGCACCAGTCGGCGCTCACCCAGGACGAACTCCAGCAGATCGCCGACCTGATGAATGACGCCGTGCTGAGCAACTATCCGGTCACGGCGCGTGAGGAATCCTACAAAGACGCCATCGGGCAGGGCGCGATGGCCCTGTTCAGCGAAAAGTACGGCGACGTGGTTCGCGTCATCCGGGTGGGCAATCCGGGCGAAGCGCCGTTCAGCGTCGAGTTGTGCGGTGGCACGCATGTCGAACTCACCGGCGACATCGGCAGCGCGATCATCGTTGACGAGAGCGCAGTGGCCGCCGGCGTGCGGCGCATCGAGGCCGTCACCGGGCGCGGCGCGCTGGAGTATGCGCGCCGTCAGGCGCAACAGTTGTCGATAGCCTCGCAGACGCTGGGCACAACCCCAGACCACGTGGCCGAGCAGGCATCCAGACTGGCAGCCCAACTGGCTGAGACGCAGAAAGCCCTGGAGAAAGCGCAGCGCGAACTGGCGAGAGAGAGATTCAGCGCTGTGTTGTCCGGGGCGCAACGGATCAGGGACATCTCGGTGTTATGCGCGCGGGTGACGGCAGACAACACCGACCTGCTGCGCGACATGACAGACTGGTTCCGCGAGCGGCACCCCTCCGGCGTCTGTGTGCTCGGGGCGGTCATTGCAGAGCGGCCCGCGCTGGTCGTGGCCGTCACACAAGACCTGACCAAACGCGGCCTGGATGCCGGCAAGCTGATCCGCGAGATTGCGCGCATTGTGGGCGGCGGCGGCGGCGGTCGTCCCACCCTGGCCCAGGCCGGCGGCAAAGACGCCAGCCGCCTCGATGAGGCGCTTGCCAGCGCCCCGGCACTGATCGAAAGCGCGCTGGTGGGCGCGCCCGGCTAGCGTCAACTTCCATGATCGGCAGGATCGTTCACGTCTCGCCCGACGACGACGCTGCGGGCATTCGCGACCGCATCGCATGGGCGAATGCCGACCGCATCGTGCTCGTCATGGCCGGCGAAGACGACGTGGGCATCCGCCGGCCCACACTGCGCCTGCGCGAGATCGACTACGCCTTGATCAAACGCGCAGGCGATCAACACGGCATCGAAATTGCCGTGGCGCACCCCGACGCAAAGCAACGCCAGATCGCCCGGCAGGTCGGGCTGGTAGCGTTCAGCCGCGTCGAGGATGCCATCCGCAAGGCGTGGATTCCCTCCGATGAGGTCGAGCCGATCGAGCGGCGCGCACCGCCGCGCCGGTTCGCGCCGGACTCGCTGCGCCGGTTCTTCCCAAAGCGGAACTGGCTGGCGATTGGCCTGCGCATCATCATTGCCCTGACCGCGCTGGGGACGGTCATCGGGGCCGGCCTGCTGGCGGTTCCCAGCGCGCGCATCACACTCACAGCGTCGAGCCAGAGCCTGTCGACGATCGTGCCGGTCACACTGGACGCGCGGGCGACGCAGCCAGACATTGCGGCGCGCATTGTGCCGGCGCAGCGGGTGGATGTGATCGTCGAGGATCAGTTCACCACCCCGGCCACCGGCGCCAAAGATGTGCCGCGTTTCAAATCTGTCGGCGCAGTCACGTTCTTCAACCTGCTGGCGACGCCCTATGTAGTGCCGAAGAACACGGTAGTGCGCACCTCCTCGGCCAGCGTGGCAGTGCGATTCGTCACCCTGGAGAGCGTGGAAGTGCCGGGCGGCGGGCGGGCCGACGCGCGCATCGAGGCGCTGGAGCGGGGGCCGGGCAGCAATGTGCCGGCCAACCAGATCAATCGCATCGAGGGCATGGCTTCGCTGGCGGTGCGCGTCATCAATCAGGCGCCAACCAGCGACGGCGCGAATGAGACCGTGCGCGCCGTGACCGAGGCCGACTATCGGCGCGCGCGCAACGCCCTGCGGGACAGACTGGTCATGCAGGCGCTGGACAAGATGCGTCAGGACCCCGATGTAACGGCCAACGGCCTGTTTGTCGTGCCGGATACCCTCTTCATCGCCGATGTGCAGGACGAGACCTATGACCGTTTCATCACCGAGCAGGCCGACGAGGTGACACTGAACATGCGTCTGCAAATGGCCGGGCTGGCTGTTTCACCCGCTCATTTAGCGAGCGTGGCGCGGCAAGGATTGGTGTCGAAAGTGCCGGAGGGATTCAGCCTGCTGAGCGTGTCGATCGAACGCGGCGACGTGGCAGAGGAAGGCACGGGAACGAACACCGTCTTCTTCATGGTTGCGCGAGGCGTGGCCGGCGCGGAGATCGACGAGAATCTGGTCAAACGCGAGGTGCGCGGCAAAACGCCCGGCGAAGCGCAGTCCATCCTGCTGCAGAAGTTCGCCCTGCGCAGCAACCCGATCATCGAGGTCGGGCCGGACTGGCTGACGCGCTACGTCAACCGGCTGCCTCTTGTCACGCTGCGCATCGCCACCACAGTCAAACGTGAGTAAGGCAGGCATGGCGCGAAGCATCGGGCTGGACATTGGCGCGCGAAGGATCGGCGTCGCCGTGAGCGACAGCGCGAAGATCGTTGCGCGGCCGGTCGAGATCATCGACCGCCGGCGCGCCAATCCGCTGACGCGCATCGCCGCGCTCATTGACGAGTTTCAGGCGGATGAAATCGTCGTCGGGTATCCATACAACGCCGACGGCACAGTTGGCGCACAGGCGGCGCAGGTGCAACAGTTCGCGGAGGCGCTGCGCGCGCGCGTGGCCGTGCCGTTGCGCTATTACGACGAGCGATTCAGCACCAGCGACGCGCAGGAAATCATCGGCGCGCGCCGGCGCAAAGACCATACAACCGCCGACGATGACATCGCGGCAGCAGTGATCCTGCAGCGCTATCTGGATGAACGCATCGAGCAGGCGGCCGGCGCGAATGACGCCGACACCAATGATGACGAAAGACTGACCGACGCATGAGACGACACCGACTATCCCCTCTGAGACTGGTGATTTTCCTCGCCGCGCTGGCCGCGCTGGCGCTGGCCGGCTCATTGCTGTCGCAGCAACTGAGCAGTGCCACCCTGAGCAATACCCGGCTCTCCGGGCTGGACAAGACGCTCATCGGCGCGTACCTCGACCTGATCCGCAACAACGATTTGCGCCGCTCGGTGAGCAACGACCCGACGCCGCAGCAGTTTGTGGTAAGCCCCGGCGAATCGGTGAGCCAGATCGCGCGCAACCTGCAGGCGGCCGGCCTGGTGCGCGACGGCGACCTGTTTCGCCTGTACGTGCGCTACTACGACCTCGACGTGAAGATCAACGCCGGCATCTTTGCGCTGCGGCCCAACATGAACATCCCGCAAATCGCCCAGGCGCTTCAGCGCGGCATGGCCGAGGAGCTTCAAGTCACCATCCCGGAGGGCAAGCGGCTCGAAGAAGTGGCGGAACTGCTGGAGCAGCAACTCGGCATCAGCGCCGACGAGTTCATCCGACTGGCGCGCAGGACAAATTACAGCTACCCCTTTCTGACCGGGTTGCCCGCCGACGCCTCGCTGGAGGGTTTTCTCTTTCCAGACACCTATCGCCTGCCGGTAAACCCCACCGCGCTGGATGTGCTGTTGAAAATGCTGGACAACTACGGCCAGCGCGTGGCCCCGCTGATGGAGCAGGCCGACTTGCAGGGGCGAACGCCTTATCAGGTGTTGATCATCGCGTCGATTGTGGAGCGCGAGGCTGTGCTGCCGCAGGAACGACCGATCATCGCCAGCGTCTACCTTAACCGGCTCAAGATTGGCATGGCGCTGCAGGCCGACCCAACCACGCAGTATGCGCTGGGCTATCAGCCAGATCAGCAGAGCTGGTGGAAGCGTGGGCTAACACTGGAAGACCTGCGATATGCCGATCCGGCCGGCTACAACACGTATGTCAACGCGGCGCTGCCGCCGGGGCCGATCGCCAGTCCGGGATTGTCCGCGATCCAGGCAGTGCTGGCGCCGGCGCAGACCGAATACCTCTACTTCGTCGCCAACTGCAACCAGGATGGCGGGCACCAGTTTTCGCTCACGTTCGAGGAGCACCAGAGCAAACTATGCCGCTGAGCGCGCCCGCCGCTATTGACGGCGCCACTCTGGATGCTGCCGCTCCAGATCGAGCAGCAATTCCCAGGTGTAGATGCCAAAGCGACAACCGCCCTGCCACACGATGTTGATGGCATAGACGCCAACCGGCTCGATGGCGGCCAGCTCGCTGGACTGCGGCGCAAAGCCGGCGATGGGGTCGATGCCTTTGGCTTGCAGCGCGTCGCGCTTCTCGTTGCAGGTGGCACATGGACAGGCGCGCGCCAGTTCGTAGAAGGGGTAGTCCGTCTGATGGCCATCTTCCCAGGTGACGGTCATCGTGGCAGTCGCGCGATTGGCAGAAATTCCGGCAGGTCGCATAGGATTCCACACACAAAAAGACCCCACCTGGCCAGAGCGCGGTGAGGTCTGATTTTTCAGTGGTGACGACTGGACTTGAACCAGTGACCAAGGGCTTATGAGTCCCCTGCTCTACCGACTGAGCTACGTCACCAGCGTTTTGTTCGGCCACAAAGTATATCAGACTCTCGCCGAATCGGTCAACGCGGGCGC
>CALBEF010000012.1 GCA_937927775.1 uncultured Anaerolineae bacterium
TCAAGCACATATAATCCATCCCGAATATCAGCATCCCTGCATGATGAGGTCTGGGCTTGAGCACGAAGATGAATGACCCGCGCGCGCGCAATCCGCTCCCTCGGCTGCGCCTCATCGACCCTCGCCCTGTGGAGCAGAACGGCGAACTGCGCTATCTGTTGCGCGACCCCTTGCAACTTTCCGACAACATGCTGATCGTGCCGCCGGCCCTGGCTGCCGCGCTGGCATTTTGCGACGGCACGCGCGACGCGGAGAGCATCTGCGCCGCGTTTGCGCTGCACTATGGCCGGCGCATCCCCCTGCGCGCCGTCAAGCAACTGCTGGACGCGCTGGATGACGTGTGCCTGTTGGAGAATGATCGCGCTTCCGCCGCGCAGGCCGCAGCCCTCCAGGCATACCGCCGCGCGCCCTTCAGGCAGCCGATCTGCGCCGGCAGCAGCTACCCCGACAGCGCGCCGGCCCTCAAACGCGCGCTGAACGAATACCTGAAAGAACACGGCGAGAGCGCGCCGGCCACTGCGAACCTGCGAGGCGTCATCAGCCCCCACATCGATTACCCGCGCGGCGGGCCGGTGTACGCGCAAGCCTGGAGCGCCGCAACGCGCATCGCTCAACACGCCGATCTCGCCATCATCATCGGCACCGATCACTACGGCGACGATCCCTTCACACTGACGCGCCAGAACTACGCCACGCCGTATGGCGTTTTGCCTACCGCGCAGCCGATCGTCGAGGCGCTGGCCGAGGTCATTGGCCCGGCGAATGCCTTTGCCGGCGAATTGCGTCATCGCGTCGAACACTCGCTCGAACTGCCGCTGGTGTGGCTGCACCACGCGCGCAACGGCCAGCCGATCGAGGTCGTGCCGGTGCTGGCCGGCTCCTTTGGGCCATTTATGAACAACGGGCACGCCCCCTCCAGCGACCCGCTCGTTCAGTCATTTCTGGATGCCGTTGCCCAACTGGTCAGGAACCGGCGCGTCCTCTTCATTGCATCGGGCGACCTGGCGCATGTCGGGCCGGCGTTCGGCGGGCCGCCGGTTGACAACCAGGGCCGGGCCAGGATCGCGGATGCCGACGAGGCGCTGATCGACCACATCCGCGCCGGCAACGCAGACGGCTTCTTCGACGACATCCGGCGCGTCGGCAACAGCAACAACGTGTGCGGCACGGCGCCCATCTACCTGACGCTGAAGCTGCTGGAAGCAGCACAGGGCAACGCGCGCGGATACGCGCATTGCCCGGCCGACGACGACGGCGCTTCGATCGTGTCGGTGTGCGGTGTCACCCTATGCTGACGACGGCGAATCGTGTATAATCACCTCGTTTGAAATGGCCGTGATGTGGCGCTCTTGAGTCAGGTCCTTCCAATTGATCCCCGGCTGATTGCGCGTGGTTCTTTTTGAGGCTCTCGGATTCTCCCCATCTTCTGGCACAATCTTTTTTTGCTGCTTTCGCGCACGCGCGAGAGCAATCTGATCACCTGGAGGATCAAATGAACAACAAACTGTACGTGGGCAATCTGTCGTATGAGACGACCGAGCAGGATTTGCGCGAACTGTTCGGGCAGAGTGGCAACATTCGCTCAGTCACGATTCCCAACGACCGCATGACCGGCCAGCCGCGCGGCTTCGCCTTCGTCGAGATGGAGACCCCGGCCGAGGCGCTGGTGGCCATCAAGGCGTGCAACGGCAAGGAACTGGGCGGCCGCGAACTCAAGGTCAATGAGGCCAAGCCACCGGAAGCCCGCACGGGCGGGTTCGGCGGGCGCGATAATCGCGGCGGCGATCGCGGCGGGCGCAACAATCGCCGATTCTAAGCATCGCCGATTCTGTGTCCGGCGTTCACGCAAGGACCAACAAGCGGCCGGCATCATCACGATGCCGGCCGCTTTTGTTTTGATCTCGAGCCGGCAGACTGCAACAGCGCGGAAAGCAATCGAACTTCCCCGCGCCGCTACGCGGCCTGCGTGATCTGTGTCTCAATATCCACCGGCAGACCGGCCAGTTGCATGATGCGCAGCGCGTTCGCGCCTGGGCAGGGGCCGGGGCGCAGCCGGTAATCGAACACCATGCGCTGCCCGTCGATGCGCTCTGCAAAGTGATAGTTGGCAACGCCGGGAAGTTCATCGGCCAGCCGCATCAGCTCGAGATCGTGGGTGGCAATCGCTCCCACCCCGTTGCCGCCGGCCAGCGCGCGAATGTAGGCGCGACTGCCGATGAGCCGCTCGCGGTTATTCGTGCCGCGAAAAATCTCATCGATCAGAAAGCACAGCGGGATGCCGGGCGCGCGCAGCGCGTCGAGCAGCGCCTTCAGCCGCTTCACTTCTGCATAGAAGTAGGAGATGCCATCCGTCACCGAGTCGGTCACCCGGATCGAGGTAAACAGCCGGAAGGGTCGCGTCTCCAGCGCCGATGCAGTCACCGGCCCGCCGGCATAAGCCAGCGCCAGATTCACGCCAATCGCGCGCAGAAAAGTGCTCTTGCCCGACATGTTGGAGCCTGTGATCAGCGCCAGTTCACCCACGGCCGGCAGACAGAAGTCATTGCACACGCGAGTCTCGTGAGCCACCAGCGGATGGCCGAGCGCCGTTGCGCGGAAAGCATCGCCCATCCCGCCGGCCCTGATTTGCGGAAAGGCATAGTGCGGGTTGAGCCAGGCAAAGGTGGCAAGCGAGGAGAGCGCCTCCAGCTCGAACCACACGTCGAGCCAGGCCGGCAATCGCTGCGCGAGCGCCGCTTTGACCCGCGCCAGCCGGAACGCGACAAACACATCCCACGGCGCAGCCGCATTCACGACGAACCAGAGAATGGGGTTGCGCACGACGCCGGCCGCAATCAACACATCGCTGATGCGACGCAGATGCGCCGACGGGTGATGACGCCGGTCGCGGAAAGGCGCGCACAACGCTTCGAGCGCCGAGCCTGTGGCGTATCTGTGACGCTCCAGAAAGCCGAACACGGCCAGCAACTGGCGCAGCGCACTCTCCATGTCGAGCGCGTCGGAAAACGAGTCTTTGATCTTGCGCGCCTGCCAGAAAAACAGGGCCAGGTAGGCCAGCCAGGTCGCCAGCCAGACCGGCGGCAGGATCGACAGATTGGCGAGGATCACCAGCGCGATGTTGACGGCGGCGAGCGCGCCGAGCAGAACAAGCCGGCCGGCGAGCGGCGCCGCCGGCTGATGCGCATTCAGCCACGACAGCAGTGTGTCGCCGCGCCAGGCTGCGCCGGCCTCGCGCATCGCCAGCCCGGCGTTCAGGCTGAGGCGGTCGCGGAACAACGGTTGCCCGGCCAGCTCTCGCGCCAGCGCCTGGCGGCGCAAGGTCGCATCGAGCGCGGGCGTGGTCTCCAGCAGCCAGCCGGCCAGCCGCCTGCTGCCATCCCGCGACGCCGCCGTGTCGATCAGGTGGTGAATGGACTTCTCGCCCGTGATATCCAGATCGATCTCAAAGGGATGTCCGGCATCCGGCGCAGCGTCTGTGTGAGCGCGGGGCAGGCCGGCCCAGTCGAGCGTCATGCGCGCCACGTGCCGGCGCTTGATATCGAGCCACACGTCGCGCCGGGCAATGGCGGCGTTGATGGCGCGATGCCATCGCGCCAGCACAGCGAAGCCAATCACCCAGACGCCGGTGATGGCCCAGAATGCGACATCGCCGCGCGCGATCAGCGCCGCGCCGCTCAGGGCCAGGCCGGCGGCAAACACGATCAGCCGCCAGCGCGAGAGGCGATCGCTGATTTGGTGGAGACGGGCAAGCTGGCTGCTCACGCGGCGAAGCTGGGCGCGCAATCCGCGCAAACGGGCGACGCGCAACGCAGCATGTGACTGGGCTTCAGGACCGTTGACCATCGACATAGGGCCGG